>JAGODS010000078.1 GCA_017998135.1 Bacteroidales bacterium | reverse complement strand
GCTTACAAGACCACCATCCCTGCTGTCAAAACCGGTCAGCCCCTGAAATAAAGAACTATATTAATTTGCTATCCAAATGTTTCACATTTATATATATAAAACATTGGGTTGCAAAATTAATAATTTTTAAGGATTATTTATTACTTATAATTATATATCTTTGTCAAATCAAAAAAAATGACTTTTCTCAAACAAATATTATCTGTTTATAAAAACCTCATCTTTAACCCGTCAAAGTTGAAAAAACAACTTATTCTGGTTATATTGATAAAACTTTTTATTATGTTTGCCATACTTAAAATATTCTTTTTTCCCGACTTGCTTAAAAAAAATTTCAACAATGACAAAGCACGGGGCGAACACGTTATTAATAAATTGATAATTGATAATTATTAATTTTGAATATTTAATGTTTAACTCATAACTTATAACTCATAACTCATAATTTATGTATAATATAATATGTTCTGCGCTTGTTGACTGGTCCAGGGCTCAATTTGCCCTGACAGCTATGTATCACTGGTTATTTGTGCCATTAACTCTTGGTTTATCTTTTATAATAGCCATTATGGAAACAAATTATTTCATAACTAAAGACGACAAATGGCGAGAAATAACCAAATTCTGGATGAAACTCTTTGCAATCAATTTTGCAATAGGCGTTGCGACAGGAATTATCCTTGAATTTCAGTTCGGTACAAACTGGAGTAATTATTCCTGGATAGTGGGCGACATCTTCGGAGCTCCTTTAGCGATTGAAGGTATAATGGCATTTTTCCTTGAATCCACTTTTGTAGTGATAATGCTTTTTGGCTGGAAAAAAGTGAGCCGTAGCTTTCACCTCTTATCAACCTGGTTAGTTTTTATAGGCGCCAACCTTTCGGCTTACTGGATATTAGTCGCTAACGCCTGGATGCAATATCCTACAGGAATGTATTTCAATCCCGATACTGCAAGAAATGAAATGATTGATTTTGCAGCTGTAGCTTTTAATGCGTTTGCAATAAACAAATTTCTGCATACTATCGGTTCGGGCTTTATTGTAGGAGCTTTATTTGTTGCAGGAATTAGCGCCTGGTTTATACTTAAAAACAAGAATATAACTCTCGCAAAAAAAAGTATTAAAATAGCTGCTCTCTTCGGTTTATTCGCTTCTCTTTTTGTAGCATTTACAGGGGATGGCTCGGCTTATCAGGTTGCACAGAAACAACCGATGAAACTGGCTGCCCTTGAAGGTTTGTATAAAGGAAAAACTAACGCCGGACTTGTTGTTCTCGGTATGACTAACCCTGCTAAAAAGCCCGGAAATAATGAAAAAGAATATATTTTTTCGCTTGAAGCTCCTCAACTTCTATCTCTGCTCGCCAAAAGGAATGCAGGTTCTTTTGTTCCTGGCATTGAAGATTTACTCTATGGCAATGATAAAGAAGGTATAAGAGCTAATGCTGAAAAGATAGCAAAAGGTAAAGAAGCAATAGCGGCGCTTGCCGTTTATAAGCAGGCTAAAAAGGAAGGCAACAGGGTAGTTATGCAAGAAGCCCTTTACAACTTTGAAGATAATTATCATTATATGGGCTACGGTTATTTTGATAAACCTGAAGAGACCGTCCCTGCTGTGGGATTATTATTTTATAGTTTCAGAATAATGGTAGGTCTCGGGTTTTTCTTCATCTTTCTATTTATACTTTTAATAATTTATTCATTTAAGGACAAGTTGATAAATAAGCGTTGGCTTTTACTTGCAGCGCTTTGGAGCATTCCTTTAGGCTATCTTTCAAGCCAGTTAGGCTGGATAGTAGCCGAGATGGGTCGTCAGCCCTTTGCTATTCAAGACCTGCTGCCTGTAAAAGTAGCTACTTCTGCAATTAATAGCGGCTCGGTTATCACTACCTTCTTTATTTTCGCTTTATTATTTACTATTTTATTAATAGTTGAAATCAAAATTATGCTTAAACAAATTAAAACTTTTAAAATAAACTAAATAGCTAATGTGCTAATTTGATAATTTGATAATTTGATAATTTGATAATTTGATAATTTGATAATTAAGCATTTAACATTAAGCATTCAAAATTTAACATTAAGCATTCAAAATTTAACATTAAGCATTCAAAATTTAACATTAAAAATTCAAAATTTAACATTAAGCATTCAAAATTTAACATTTAAAATTAAAAAGAAATATGGATACATTAACTTTATACGATTTTCAGGTTTACTGGTGGATATTAATATCATTACTCGGAGCGGCACTTGCTTTCCTTTTATTTGTGCAAGGCGGACAAACCCTGCTTTACACAATAGCTAAAAACGAAACAGAGCGAAACCTGTTAGTAAATGCTTTAGGGAAAAAGTGGGAACTAACATTCACAACCCTTGTAACCTTTGGAGGCGCTTTCTTTGCCGCTTTCCCCTTGTTTTATGCAACAAGTTTCGGCGGCGCTTACTGGCTCTGGATGTTTATACTATTCGGATTCATACTGCAAGCTGTTTCTTATGAATTCAGGCGTAAACCCAATAACTTTTTGGGGCAAAAAACCTTTGAATATTTCCTGCTGACAAACGGCATACTGGCGACAGTTCTTATCGGTGTTGCTGTTGGGGGCTTCTTTACAGGTAATGAATTTTATATAAACAAATACAATCTATCCCAATGGAATAATTCATTAAGAGGTCTGGAAAGCATAGTTATTTTTCAAAATCTATTATTAGGCTTGACAGTATTCTTCCTTGCCCGCTGCAACGCTCTTATGTTTTTTATTAATCGCATTGATTATAATAAAATATGGGAACGCTCAGTCAGGCAATTAAAAGGCAATGCAACGCTATTTCTTTTATGTTTTCTTCTTTTTG
The DNA here is from genome assembly GCA_017998135.1 of Bacteroidales bacterium. GTDB lineage: Bacteria > Bacteroidota > Bacteroidia > Bacteroidales > JAGODS01 > JAGODS01. Next base: position 6,872 of record JAGODS010000078.1, on the reverse strand, counting down.
CATTAATGTTGCTCACACAGACAGGATTTACAACTGACCCGATGACCAAAACAATAGGTTTAGAGAAATATAAATACACACATAATTTAATAGAAATGCCAATAGCGGGGTTAATTTTTCTGATAGGCGCAATGCTTGTATTACTCGGTATATATGTAAGTTTAGATAAAAACAGCCGTCGCGGTATCTGGTTTAGCGGAGGAGGTACAATAGCAGTTGTTTTTAGTCTTTTCCTCATCGCAGGTCTAAACAATACGCCCTTCTACCCTTCTACTTCAAATATTGATTCGTCTCTTACTATAGAAAACGCTTCTTCCAGTCTTTTCACTCTTAAAACTATGACTTATGTCAGTTTTTTTCTGCCCTTAGTTATAGCTTATATCTGGTATAGCTGGTACGCAATGACAAAAAAGAAGATAAACGAACTGGAAGTTAATGATGAAAAAAACTTCACCTATTGATTAATGATGATTGTTTAATGATTAATGTTTAATGTTATAGCTTGTAAACTGAAGTTGTGTCAGACTGATAGAAAGATTAATATAAGCTTTAATTTTCTAATATATAAAACAATAATCGTTTAGTATCTTTTTACAAAAGATACGGTAACATTTTGCTTTGTTTAGTATCTTTTTATAAAAGATACGGTAACATTTTGCTTTGTTTAGTATCTTTTTACAAAAGATACGGTAACATTTTGCTTTGTTTAGTATCTTTTTATAAAAGATACGGTCAGTTTTTGGAGCGGTTAGTATCTTTTGTAAAAAGATACGGTCAGTTTTTGCAGCGGTTAGTATCTTTTGTAAAAAGATACGGTCAGTTTTTGCAGCGGTAACTTTTTGCTTAGTTTAGTGTCTTTTTACAAAAGATACGGTATAAAATAATTAAAAATAACCTAAAGCGGAGTGATAAAACCTGTAATGAATCAGAGATAATAGATAAAAGGAATAGGATTGCTCCATAAACCCTGTTTGCCGGAGATAGAGGCGCAAATTCTGAACCAGACTTCCTGACCGTGCACCATATTCGGAATAAAAAGTTTATACATATTAAAACGAACAATATAGTCGCTCCATTTATTTTCTTCCGGTCTTTCAGTGCTGAATTGTATGATATAACAAACATATCTCATCTTAAGACTCTCAATAACTAATCTAACCGTATTGTTTTGCTTAGCAACCTCAACTCTACGTATAATAACTTGCGGCGGTGCGGGTATCGGTTCCGGGTCTTTACTACATTTAAAACCGCTATCAATAATAATAGCTCTGTTAGCGTTAGCAATGAGATTAACATAATCTAATTCCCAGCGCAGTAAATCAAACAACTCTTTACTGGCTTCATTGCGTAAGTCAATCATAATAGAATTTTTTCTATTAACCTGTACAATAAGCTCTCTAAGCGTTGCGGCTTTTTGAGTTATCAATGACAAAGGCGGATTAGGATTAGGAAAAAGAGCTGAATTTAAAGTCATTTTATCAACCACAATTAACGCTATTTCATAAACCTCATTGACCTTTAGATAAGATTTAATATTAAGCACTGCCTTAGCCCTTCTTGTTGCCATAATTTAAATTTTAATTCCGCAAAACTAATAAAATTTTATTTCTTTTATTATACAACTGTTTAAATGTTTCACATTTTGCAAATGTGAAACATTTAAGAAGCACAATAATATTCCAACCTATCCCGTAGGGATTAAATATTTGTAGAAAGATATAACAATTCCAAAATATCCCGTAGGGATTAGGTGGTTGTTTTTAATATTTATTGCTACAAATATTTAATCCCGTGGGATATTAATGAGAGGAGCATATTATCTTGCTACAAATATTTAATCCCTAAAGGGATATTTTAGATTTGGGGGGGAATATTTTTTTCTACAAATATCAAATCCCTACGGGATATTTTGTAATTGAGGGGGGAATATTATTTTGCTACAAATATTTAATCCCTAAAGGGATATTAATGATGGGGGAATATTATTGTGCTACAAATATTTAATCCCTACGGGATATTTTGGAATTGAGGGGGGAATATTTTTCTACAAATATTTAATCCCGTGGGATATTAATGAGGGGGGTGCATATTATCTTTTCTACAAATATTTAATCCCTACGGGATATTAATGAGGGGGGAATATTTTTCTACAAATATCAAATCCCGTGGGATATTAATAACGGGGGAGCATATTTTTTTTCTACAAATATCAAATCCCTAAAGGGATATTTTGGAATTAAGGGGGGAATATTTTTTTCTACAAATATTTAATCCCTAAAGGGATTAGGTGGTTGTTTTATTAATATTTTTTTCTACAAATATCAAATCCCTACGGGATATTTTGTAATTGGGGGTTGTTATATTTTGCAACAAATATTTAATCCCGTGGGATATTAATAACGGGGGAGCATATTATCTTTCTTCGAAGATGGCAGGGCAACACCCCTATTCGGGCAGGTAAGAGCCGTTAACATCACCTGCACAGTTCGCTTTAATATTAAGAATAATATCAGAGTCAATAATATTAAAGGTTTGTTTATCGAATAACCAATCCTGGGCAGGAAATTTCTTAATTATCTTTATATATCTCCTGTTAATATAGAGAGCATCTAAAGGTGAAATCTTCTTATCATTATCCACATCAGCGGCTTTTCTTTTCAGTTCATCAGAAATTTTTAAAAGACCGAGATAATTTTTAATACAAATAAGAGCATCTATAGGGTCATTACCGCCCCAGGTAGAAACAGGCTCTATTGCTAAGCTATAAGAACCTTTAGCGAGATTTAAAAACCTGAAAGCTCCGAACTTATCGGTAGTAGTTGAGCCTATAATATTACCTTCTTTGAGAAGATTAATTTTAGCCGACATCTGCGAACTAAGTCCGTTATTATAAAGTAAAGAGCCGCTAAGTTTGAAAAATTTCTCAATAACTGTAATATTAATATCGTCAGAATTGCGGCAGCCCTTACTATCAATAACAGTAACAGAATAATTATGCGTACCGGGGTTAATTGCCGCCCCGTCAATTTCCAGTGAACTTTCTACAGAGCCATCATTCCATATATATTTATCATAACCGGTACGTGCCTGCAGTGTAATAATATCATAATTAGTAATAGTAGTATCAGCGCCAAGATTAACAACCGGCAAGGGATTAACATTAACAGTAAGCGAAGCGGATAAGGCGCTGCATTGTTCGGTTTTGCTAATCTCCAGGCTATAATCGCCCTGCGATACAACGGTGTAGGCAGAGGCAGTAGCACCGCTTATATTTATATTATTTTTCTTCCATTGATAAGTAAGTCCGGCGCCTACATCAGAATATAAAAGAGTAGAAGAGCCTTCACAAAAATCAGTCTCGCCATCAACCTGTATTTTAGGAGCTGTAAGGCTGCATTTATCGCAAAAAACAGGAAATATAGCCAAATCAAAATTATAATAATTCTGCCAGACATAAGAGAAATTACCCCATATACCCCCATATTTAACCCAGGCATTACAGGGGTTGGCTGATCCCGCCTGATTTGATACTATTGCAAGCGAATCGCCGGCAGTAGAAGGCAAGATAATCCCTGCATAAAAAGCATTGCTTATTTCGACAGGACTATCAAAAACAACTTCAGTGGCTTTACCTTTATTATAATCCTCTATAATTTTTCCGAGCGTAATTTTCTTTGTTGCAATGGGAGTAGCGCCAGGTTTACCGTTTGAGCCTGTATTACCCCAAATTGCGACAGTAACTTCGTGAGAGACATTTCCAACAGGATATCCAAAAATAAAGAAAATCGAAGTTATTGAAGTATTGGCGGGATAAGTACTAAAATACTGGGCATATTCGGGCATATCATATTCATTTGTACCAGTAACCCAACCTTCATAAGTCCTGTAAACACCCATACTTCCTTTAAGCGGGAAATTTAAAGTATCGCAATTATTACAGTCCGTTTTAACAGTAAGGGTTGCAGCATCAGAAGTAATTACTTCGCCGCATTTACCTGTTAATATACACCTGTATTTATAAAGATTGATATCAGATCCGGCAGCAGCTAAAACAAAATTAACTTTATTTGCATTAGGAATATCATTAAATTTAAGACCATCGGGGCTGCTTTGCCAGAGATATGTTTCAACATCTGAAGCAGTAACAGAAAAACTTGCAGACTTCCCTTCACAAATAGCCTGATTAGAAGGTTGAACGCTTATTTTAACAGTATTCCTAACATTTACAACAATTTTAGCAGTAGCAGTCTTTTGTTCCGCATCTGTAACAGTAATAGTATAAGTTGTAGTAAGCGCAGGCTGGATTGATATATTATCTTTAGTAGTATTATCGCTCCATTTATAAGAATAAGGAGATTTACCGCCTTTAACTGTAACCTTAAGGTTAAGTTGCGAATTCTTACAAACAGTAGTATCCTTAGCAATAAATGCTGAAAAGTCAGCTTGCGGCTCACAAAAAACAGGAAACATAAAATGAGAAACTCTTATATTCCAGGAATTAGACTCAGTATAGTTATGCCAGGTATTGTCCGACCATTTTTCCCAAGCCGTGCCTATTTCAACTTCCTGATCTTTTGTAGTACATATAGCGATACTGTCACCAGTAGTAGCAGGAATATTAACACCAAGATAAAAGGGAGCTGTTATTGTGTATGGAGTAGGAAACTCAACATAAGTATATCTTTTAACACTTAAATCATCAACTAATTTAGACATCTTAACAGTAGTAGATGTAAGCACTGTATTTGGAGCGCCATTAGTACCTGTATTGCTCCAAACAGAAACAGTAACGTTCTGGTCGGTAGATGCGTTTTTCTTAGCTTTACCGAAAAGTATATAAGCGCCGGTCAGCAATTTGCCCGTTGGATAAGTAGCGACATAATCAGCTTTAACTTTATCTTTAAAATAATTTGTACCTGAAATATAGCCTCCGTATTCGAATTTATAAACAACAGCAGTCCCATCAAGCGGATAGTTCAAAGTATCGCAGGGAGGTAATTCATCCGAATATACTTTAATATAAGCTGTCTTCGTATTTGTATTTGAACCATAGCTATTAGTAACGGTTAAAGAAACGGGGTAAGTCCCGGCAGTATTATATTTAATATTCTGAGGATTTTGAGAAGTAGAAGCTGCAGGAGTACCTCCTGTAAATTGCCAGTACCAGCTTAAAGGCGAATTAGTTGATTTATCAGTAAAATTAACAGATGAGCCGATTGTAAGAGAATTTATATTAGAAGTAAAATCAGCTACAGGAGCAATGGCGGTAGGTTTAATATTGATTATAGCAGATTGCTCGCTAGTAAAATCATAGCCTGTTGGATTTAATGCAGACAGAAGAAAATAGCCGTCATAATTGCCGCTCCAACCCCAGTTAAAATGAAAATAATTATTATCATTATAACCGTCGCAAACAAAGGCATGTCCTGCACCATAATTATAATCCGCTCCCGAATAAAAAACAGGACGACCTGCATTCAATTCAGTTTTGATAAGCTTTAACCAGGTAGTATCTTTATAATAACTTTTATATAAATAATTTGTTTTCTCGTAATTAAAATAATTAGAAAAAGCTGTAGCAGCATCTTCATCATAAGCGCCGGAACCATCAGAAGCGTAGTTCATACTAACAGAAACGCCACAATGATAAAGGATTTTAGCAACTTCGGCATTAGAAGAAGAAAGCGAGTTTGGCATTTGTGTCCAGTCATAAGTAGCGGCTGAAAAATCAACACTGAGCTTGCCGTAAGTGGAATGAGTAAAAGATTTAGACCCTTTACCGGTAGGAGGAAAATTCCAGTATTTCATAATTTGTCCCATAGCAGTAGCGACACAACCGACATAGACGTGGCTACAGGGACCTTTGCTGTCAGAGGGACAAGCAGCATTGTAATAGCAATCCTGATTCCATTTGGTTTTCAAAAGAGGGCTAATGGATTTAGATAGTTTCTTTTGGTATGAATTATTAGATAAATCGCCCCATTTTTTCTGTGCCGACTTATCAATTATGTTATCAATAATAGTTTTATGAATTTGCTTATTATAAGTTTGCATCCAATTCTGAAAAACAGGATTAGCATTATCAGGCTTAGCAGGGCTATCCTCAGAATAAGCTAATACAGGCTCAATATTATCTTCAGCAGCAATTATAACAAAACCACCTCCACTAAATGAGAATATATAAGCAGTCGTATATCCCTCATAAGAGAAACTATTTACATTTTCAATAAAAATTGAACTTTTTTCGGGATTAACCTGAGACATCCAGGCAAGTGCCGCCTGCTTTGCTTTTTCAACAGTAACTTCTCCCCCTGTTACAAAATTTGCTATTAAAACAAATAGCATAAAAAACAATAAGCTTCTGATTCTCATAGATAAATACAATTAAAATATAATACAAATTTAATTATTATTTGTTAACCTGTATAAATTAAAGAAATAATTTCATAAGTTTGCTCTTTAATTTATAACATCGTTTTATGAGGTATTTTGTTATCATAATTATTGTTTTCAGTTTAAACAGCTACTGCCAGGATACAATAAATAAATATTGGAAAACCGGGAAATTATTGTCTAAAGGCATTTTAAAAGATGAAAAAGAACAAGGCAAATGGACCTATTATTATGAAAATGGTAATAAATGGTCTGAAGGACTGTATGAAAATGGAGTAAAAACAGGCGAATGGACCTATTGGTACGAAAATAAGGTTATAAAAGAAAAAACCTTTGTTGAAAAGGGTCCCTCCTATTCTTATTATCCTGATGGTAAAATAAAATTGCTTGGACAAATGAAAGATTATAAGAAGACAGGGCTTTGGATAGAATTTTATAATAATGGAAAAAAGAAAACAGAAATCAATTATATTGAAGAC
>JAGODS010000077.1 GCA_017998135.1 Bacteroidales bacterium | reverse complement strand
AATCATATAAAAAAATATAAGAGTGAGGGAAAAACCCTATTTACTACTTCTTCTTTCCAGTCCCATAGTATTGTTCTTTTACATATTCTTAGCCGTATTGATAAAACTATACCTGTTTATTTTATTAACACGGGATACCATTTTCCTGAAACTATCAATTTTAAAGAACATATTTCTGATTTACTCGGACTAAATGTAAAGGATACAATACCTGTTATATCCAAACATTTACAAAAGGACAGTAAAGGTAGTATGCTTTTTGCAACTAATCCCGATTATTGTTGTTACATAAATAAAATTCAACCTGTTGAACCACTCTTACAAAGATATGATATATGGATAAACGGTGTCAGGGCAGACCAGAATGAAAACAGACGGCAATTTAAAACCGAACTAAAAACTGCGTTTCATTCTCTGAGGTTTCATCCGATAATTGACTGGACTTCAAAGATGATATATGATTATCTTAAAGAATATAAGCTGCCACGACATCCTCTGGAAGCCAAAGGCTACTTTAGTATTGGCTGTGAACCCTGTACCCGCGCCACAAACGGCATAGATATAAGGGATGCAAGATGGTTTGGACTAAATAAAACCGAATGCGGACTTAATACCGATTTAATTAAAAAATAATGAGAATACTTATAACAGGAGGCGCAGGCTATATAGGTAATGAGCTGGTTTATAAACTTGTTTCAAATCCTGAAATAGAAAAAATTATTGTTTACGATAACCTTAGTCGAAAAAATTATAATCTTTTTCTTGATGCCAAATATCCGTCAGATAAAATTAAGTTTGTTTTTGGGGAATTGCTTGATACTTATAAATTAAAAAAGATTTTACAGGAAAGCGATATAGTTTTTCATCTTGCAGCACGAGTAACAACACCTTTTGCCAATGATGACCCTCATCTCTTTGAGCAAGTTAATCATTGGGGTACCGCAGAACTCGTCTATGCTATAGAACAAACAAAAACAATAAAAAAATTTATATTTACCAGCTCTACTTCTATCTATGGCGAATCAGATAATATAATAGATATAAATACACTTCCCAATCCCCGTACTTTTTATGGTACTTCTAAACTCAGAGGTGAAAGCCATATTGAAAGATTGTTCAGTAAAATGCCATCATATATTATTCGTTCAGCCAATGTTTATGGTTATAGTCCCAGTTTGCGTTTTGATGCCGTTATTAACCGCTTTATGTTTGAGGCTAATTTTAACAACAGGATTAGTATTTCCGGTAAAGGAGAGCAGATCAGAGCTTTTATTCATATTGATAAACTTGTTGATATTTTATATAATATCTGTTTTACTGATTTTCCAAGCGGAATTTATAATGCAGTTGATATTAATCTTTCAATAAACCAGATTGCAGAAACATTAAAAGATGTATTTCCCGGATTAGAAATGATTTTTATCAACCAACACTTAAATATTAACAAAATACAGGTTTTGCCAGATACAAGAATACAAAATATTGCAACTTATCCTCAAAAGACATTTAAAGATGAACTAATTGATTTTAAAAATAAATTTTCATTTTAATATATACTATGCACGGTTTTTAAATGTTTTACATTTACAAAATGTGAAATATTTAAAAGAGGTTTTAGTTCTATTATTAATTTTTTTTATAAGTTTGTATTTTTATTTATTGAAAAAACTAATAATCATATCAGCATTAATTCTTGGATTTATAACTGTTAGATCGCAGGAAAGAATAGGAGCTTCTACAAGTCTTTATGGAGGTATTAGCAGTATGACGCTTAATCCTGCCCTGATTGTTGGCTCACCTTTCAGATATGATTTTAATTATATAACTATACAATCATATCTTGATAATAATTATGTTTATTTGAAAAAAGCAAACCTTATTAAATTAATAGCTGATAATGGAAAAACTAATATTTATGCTCATAATGATTATAATGTAAAAAATGGGAAAACATCAAAGATGATGCTTTATGATCGTTATTATAAATTCCCTTCTAAGAACGTATATCAGCATCTTTTAATACAAGGACCTTCTTTAATGCTTTCAATGGATAAATGGAGTCTGGCTTTTACAACTAATATCAGGACAGCTACCAGTCTTGTTAAAGCAGACTACCAGATTGCAAAAGTTAATTTTGAAGGTATGGTTTACTCAGGGCTTATGCATAAATATATTAATACACCTCCTTTTAGAATTAATAATACAAGTTGGGCAGAGCTCGGAATTGCTGCAGGTACAATTTTAAAACGAAAAAATTTCAGGTATTTAAAAGCCGCTGTTACGTATAAATTTTTACTCGGCTTTGATAATTTTTATTATCATAATAAATCAGGGTTGATGTATTATCCAAATGATGATGATATGTATTTTTATTATATGAATGCAGAATACGGGCATTCTGTACCCGTTGATAAATTACAGATTATTGGAACAGGACATAGTTTTGATATAGGCTTTACTTATCAGAAATTCGAAAGATTCAAATATAAAAATAGGAATCGTTATAATTATAAAAAAGGTTTAGACTGCCCCGCATTTTGTAAAATCAATCCTTATATGCTTTATAAATGGAAGGTAGGATTTTCATTATTAGATATTGGTTTTATCAGTTGTAACAAGAATGCCGTTTCATACAATATTGTAAACCAAAGTTCTGAATGGTATAATTTTGCCCATTTTGCCCCTAAAGGAATTGATGGCTTTGATAATAGTGTTAGTTTTCATTTTAAAGGTGATACAATTGCTTTACCTGATGGCGAAGCTTATACAGCTTTAACCCCTCTTGCCGGCAGTTTTCAGTTTGACTACAATATAAGTGATGATTATTATTTTAATTTCACTATATTACAAAGATTACCGCATTTTGATATTCCTGCTGTGGACAGGGCTAACCTTGTCGCTTTTACTGCCCGATACGATACTGAATACTTAGGAATTTCGTTGCCTGTAGTTTTTTATCAATATATGTATCCCCGACTTGGACTGGCTGTCAGGTTTGCTAATATTATTACTGTCGGAACTGATAAATTAGGTTGCCTGCTTAATAACAGAATGTCTGGAATGGATATTTATTTTTCTATTAAAATGAGTGCTTTTAATAAATGCAAATAATATGAGAAATTTTGTTTATTTTTTTATAGTTTGTCTGGTTTTAACCGGCTGTAAGTATAAGACCAAACATAGGGAAGTTCTTACTTCAAGAATAGATTATAATGTTTTAATTAATAATCCGGATATTGACAAAAAATATTGGGTTCAAAACATAGAAGGAGCTAAACGATACGAAATGTATGATAGGTTTAAACAGGCTGCTTTAAATAATAATAGCCTTTATGATTGTTATAACAATAATATTATTTCAAAAGAACTTATTAACAAGATGTTCCAGGCAAATGATACAGCCAGAATATCTTTCAATTATAAACTTTTAAATCATTTACGTTTTAGTGAAAAATGGCTTTATAATGCTTCAAAAGGTGATTTTGAAAAAATAGTTTATTCTCTTGGTTTTGTCAAAACTATTGACAGCTCGCTTTTTCCTCTTTTCTGTATCAGGTTTGATACTAATTTTGTTGATGAGAAAAAATATATTTTAATTGATAAAATACAGTATGATGTGTTTATTAAAAATCCCGAAAATAATTTTGAATGGTATGAGCAAAATATTGAAAATCCTGGAAGGATTAAATATGTTGAAACTTTGATAAAAAATGTTTTAGGCGGTAAGATTAAATTATATGATTATTTTAATGAGTCGCTCAGTGCTGAAAAATTTAAAAAAGAACATTATTTTAGCGATACTCTGACTTTTCAAAATCCTAATCCTCCCTTTAATAATTATGATACTATATTTAATCATAGTCTTGAAATTGAGAATATTGTCAAACTACGCTTTCTTGAGGAATGGTCAATTGGAGAGAAAAGCGGAAAATTTTATAAACGCGTTTTAGGTATAAATCCGATGTTGGTTAAATATAATGAAAATGGTGAAATAAAAGGATATATGCCCCTGTTCTGGATTTATTTTGATAAAAGTTTACCAGGCAGAATTAAAACCTAAGTCTGAAATTAACTGGCATATTAAACTGAACTCTTACAGGATTACCTTTTTGCCTGCCCGGTATCCATTTAGGCATCAACCTTACTACTCTTAAGGCTTCTTCATCACAACCGCCGCCTATACTGTTAGATAATTTTATATTACTAACCGAACCATCCTTTTCTATGATAAAACTAATTATCACTTTACCTTCAATGTGATTTTTAACTGCGGCAAAAGGATATTTGACATTTTGCTGTATAAACCTGATTCTTGCGAATTCTCCACCAGGAAAAGAAGGCATTTCTTCTACAGCAAGATAAATATCTGTTTCAGCTTCACTACTATTGTTTTTTGCTGCATCGTCTGCTCCCTGCTCCTGTTTTTCTTCCTTAACTATATTTTCTTTTTTTATATCTTTATTATCAGTAACTTTAATTTCAGTAATATTTACTTTCTTAACAGGAGGACTTAAACTAAAAATTTTAGTTTTAATTATTTCATCCCTATGATTAAACATATTAATTATTTCAGATATAGCAATGCCTTCTTTTTCGTAAAATCGTAAATTAAAAGCAATTACTGTCAGGGTTAAAGAAATAAAAAGCCCAAAAAGAAAAAAATACTTTTTCTTTGACTCTAAATCAGCTTTTATTGTTTTTTTCTTTTCCATAAAAAATGTTTCACATTAATTATTAAATGTGAAACATTTAAAACCCGTCAGGATTAAAAATATATTTATAAATGTTTCACATTTACAAAATGTGAACTAAGCGAAGCGATCTCATAAGCATCTTTGAATGGATTTATGATTGCGCATAAACATTTATAATTTTAAGCAATATGCTTTTCGTAATCTTCAGGGCTTAATAATTCAGAAACTTCAGCAAGATTGGAAATTTGAATTTTAATAATCCAACCTTGATTATAAGGGTCTTTATTAATTAAGTCGGGATTAGCAGTTAATTCTTCGTTAAACTCAAGAATTTCACCTGTAACAGGCATAAATATATCTGATACAGTTTTAACTGCTTCAATAGTTCCGAAAGCAGATTCTTTTTCAATTATTTCGCCAACGGTTTCAACTTCAACAAAAACAACATCGCCAAGCTGACTTTGTGCAAAATCTGTAACTCCGACATAAGCATTTTCTCCTTCGATCTTCAACCATTCGTGGTCTTTGGTATATTTCAAATCTTTAGGTACATTCATAATTCTTAAAATTTATTAATTTCTGCAAAAATATATTTTTTATTACAAACAGGATTATTTTTTAAAAAAAGTTTTAACAGGGATGCTTTTTTCAATTTCACCTCAACACTGTTAAGCGAAGCGTCCACACTTCGTTCTTTTAAAATTTGATTCTTAATCCTGCATAATATTCCTGCATTTTGGTCGGACCCCAAACTGATGCGGTATCAAAAAATTTTCCAAATGGATTTTCCCACCCTATTATAGGTTTATCCTGCATATAACCTGTAATGTTTTCACAGCCAATATAAATTTCAAAATGCTTAAATTTTTTTGTAAGTTGAGCATTTAAAGTGCTGTAAGGTTTAGATTTATCTTGCTGTCTTAAGTTTTCAGGATAAGTATCGTTTGAAGGAAGTTTTTGTATTCCGAACCAATGTAAGGTAGCATCAGCTTGCCAGTTTCCTTTGGGCGGCTCGTAAGAAAACGAAGCTAAAAGCCTGTGTTTTGAATTAAAAGGAATAATCTTATTTATATTATTTTCAAATCTGAAAACGTCAAGAAAATTATATGCTAATTTAAAAGTAAATATCTCATAGAATTTAATATTCACTTCAGTTTGCATACTATTTGAAATGGATTTTCCTGTAAAATTATAAATATAGGCTTTGGTAGCGTCTTTGTCATAATCAGGTATTACTTGATTTATAAATGAAGTTCTATAGTAATCGAGTGATAAGCTGCCTTCAATATTTTCAAGATTTATATAATAGGTGTAGTTTAACCCAAAATTAAAAGCTTTTTCAGGTTTTAAGTCTTTGTAAAAAACAATATCTCTCTGGCTGGCGAGCAGATTTATATTTTCGCTGAAGATATGGGCTGTTCTGCTTGCAAAGCCTAAAGAGCCTCTTAAAAGGTTTTGCTCATTGATTTTGTATTTCAGAAAGATTCTGGGTGTAAAAATATTTCCAAATTCGTTATGCCTGTCATATCTTATACCTGTAATAAGATTTAATTTTTCTTCAAGGATTTCAGTGTTATTTTCGGCAAAGATGCCTGGTATCATTTCTTTTGTAATATGATTACCGTTATAGCTTTTGTTATTAGGATTAGCAGTAAAAGAAATATCTTCATTGATATAAGAGTATCTGAAACTGGTCCCTGTTTTAAGAAAATTGTGTTCATTCCATATCCATTCATATTGCAAATTGTTATAGATATTAGTTTGACCTGCATCGTAATGAGTTTGACCGAACCAGGACGATTGTTTATGGAAAAAGCCGGAACTTATAAAGCTTATCTTGTTATTGCTGTTAAAACGATATCCTGTTTTAGTGTAAAATGAAGGTTGATTTGCATCATAAACCTGTCCATATCTTAGAGAACTGCCTTTATCATTTTTCGGGTTATAGTCTGTTTGTCCGCCAGTTCTTTGTTCAATCAGATATGTTAGTCCCGTTTTAGTGAAAAAACCAAGACTATCTTCATTGCCATATTTTATTTTATCGTAAAAATAATACCTTTTGATTAAAGGCATATCTATAAAATTATCCCCGTCAAAATCATATTTATGAGTAGCTGAAGTAGTGTTAACTGATAAAAGATTACTAAGTTTATTTTTCTTTGTTGAAAAATTCAGATTATAATTTCTTTCAAAAAAATTATTGGAATACAAGCCTATATATATATTATCAGTATTATCAGGTTCTTTGAGTAACACATTTATCTGACCTGCAAAACTTTCATATCCCTGCAAAACAGAATTTGCACCCTTAGCTACATAGATATTCTGAATTAAAGAGCCTGGAATGGCACTTATACCATAAGTATAAGATAAGCCTTGTATTAAAGGCATACCGTCAATCAGCACCTGATTATAGATGCCTGATAAGCCCAGTATCTTTAATTCTTTACTATTGGTAATAACATTAGTAGTTGAAACCTGTACTGTGGCATCGCTACCGAAACAACCCGACAAATCGCAACAGGCGGCTCTGCCAAGCTCTTTTTCAGTTATAATTTCGGTTTTAACAGGTTCAATTCTTGATAAATGGCTGCCTTCTTTTTTTGCAGTAATATCAACCTGCCCAAGTTTTTCTTTCAAAGGTTTTAATTCTATGCTGTAATAGTTTTTACCTGTTAGCTTTATTGTGTCGCTTGCAAAACCAATATAGCTTACAATAAAACTTTTAGCTTTAACTGATTCTGAATTTAATCTGAACTCGCCCTTACTATCAGTTATAGTTCCTTTTAAAGTTTCTGACCAGTAAACACTAGCGCCGGCAATAGTTTCTTTAGTATTGCCATTATTTGAAAATACAATTCCTCTTATTTCCTGTCCATAGACATAAAGGGATATAAATAATGATATAATTGAAATAATATAACGCATATTAATAAATATTAAAAGTTAATAAAAATGAATAATAGTAAATGTTTCACTAAAATAAATGTGAAACAAAAAAAGTTGACTATGCGTTAGTTTTTGGGGGCTGCCAGACAGGCTTTAATGTTTTGGAAGAAAAATTTACATTGTAATAAATATGTAGATTATGTGTATCATAAAAAGGTGAAGATATTTTGCTGTTTACAGGGTAAAATCCATAAATACAACAGCAGGTGTGAAAAAAAGGATTGAGATGTGAAGAGCAGCAATTATCAGGATTATGTTTTTGAGTCTGATGCTCTTTGTCAGTATTGTTCTTATTGCAGCATTCTGTATGGCAACAACCGTTAGACGAAGCGTCCAGGCTTTGTCTATTTTCTGAAATAAGCATAATTGTAGGTTCTGCAAGAATATACAAAATTAATAAAGATAATATGATGCTTAAAATCTTCATTTATATCAGGCTGTTTTAATAATCGTTTTTCTTCAATTAAAATCTTCGTTAGACAAAGCGTTCACGCTTCATCTTTTATAATGACTGCAAATTTATATATTTTTTTAATATTTTATTTCTTGTTTAAGTTTAATTAACAAATTAATTTTCGTTAGGCGAAGCCTTCACGCTTAGTTCTCTGATAATTTCTAACCTTTATTGTTTAAGAAAAGTCCAAATCATAATATTTTTCGCATATAAGCGCAGATAAATAAAATCTGCGAAAACATTGTTAGACGTGCTTTTTTGACAAAGTTTATTAATAATTCAGGCTAATTGTTAATAACAAAAACCTTATGTTATATTCAAATATTTATAATTTTGTATTTTAAATTAAATCAATAATTTTAGTTATTCACAGATAGAATTATGGATAATAAAAATATCAAAGACGAAAGGTATAGGCTAATAGCAGAAAATGCGATAGATATTATATGGGCAAGTGATATGAATATGAAACCAACATATTTCAGTCCTTCTATAAAAAAAATATTAGGCTATACTGTTGAAGAAGCTCTGCAGCAAAAAATAGAGGATGTTTATACCCCTGCTTCTGCTCAAATTATGAGTAAAATCTTTAATGAAGAGATGAAAAAAGTTGCAGGCGGTCAGAAAATGATTGACCAGCTTATGCTTGAATTGGAAATATACCATAAAGATGGGCATATTATTCCGATTGAGGTGCAGTATAGCCTGATATGTAATGAAAAAGGACAACCTTACGAAATTTTAGCTATAGGACGTGATATAAGCGAATGGAAAAAGGCGGAATTGGAAATAAAGAAAAAAAATGAAGAATTGAAGAAACTAAATGATACTAAAGATAAATTTTTCTCTATTATAGCCCACGATTTAAAATCCCCATTCAGTAATATTTTAGGTTTTTGCAGTTTGCTTTCTGATGATTTGGCTGAAGATAACTTTTCTAATGTAAAGAGCTATCTTGCTCATATTTGCAATAGCTCTAATTATTGTTATCGTTTATTGGAAAATCTTTTGGATTGGGCGCTTGCCCAGCAAGGTAAAATACCTTTCAATCCAAGGCAAGTTAATTTAAATAATATTATTAGGGATGTTCTTTATATCTCTCAAAATCTCGCTAAGCCTAAAAATATAGAATTAATAAATAATATTTCTTCTCAATTAAATATCTTTGCTGATATTGAAATGATTAAAACTATTATACGAAATCTTATTTCAAATGCTATTAAATTTACTGATAAAGGTGGTAGAGTAGAATTATTTTGCAAATCTGACGATGAATATATATATATTTATGTTAAGGATAATGGTATTGGTATTAATGAAGAACTTGCAACTAAACTTTTATCAAACGAAATATCTTGTAGCATACCCGGAACTGAAAATGAAAAAGGTTCAGGCTTAGGCTTATTGATTTGTAATGAGTTTGTTAACAAACATAAGGGAAATTTAAGTTTTACCAGTCAACCTGGTTTTGGTAGCGAGTTTTGCATTTCTTTACCTTTAAATTAATTCATTTATGAATTTAGAAAGTTGTTTACTTTTTATCCGCGAATGGCTTGATGATTTTAAGCTTTCTTCCGGGCAGATTATGTTTTTCCGCGCAACCTTCTGGATTGTGGCGATTTACCTGCTTAGTCTT
>JAGODS010000076.1 GCA_017998135.1 Bacteroidales bacterium | reverse complement strand
GTTATATTTATCATAAAAAATGAAAATTATTTTAAAGCTACAAAGATAAATTTCATTTTTAAAATTTAACTCTCTTTTTTTTAACGTTTAGGACGCTATTGATTCCAAATTTAAAATAAATGTATTAATTGATCAAATACTTATTTTTAATAAAAATCTTCACGGTGAGACTAAAACCAAACTTAGAGATTTATATCTTAATCTGAATTTGAGCAAATATTCTATTAATTATACTAAAAGCAGAAGATGGCATATTAAAGCTAAAGGTTTTAGACAAATGGCTCAAATGAATATTACCGAAGCAAATCAGATTATTGAAAAATCTCTTAATAGTAAGAATGATATACTTAATGGAGAAGCTCAACTTTCTCTTGTGCAGTTAAATTCTGAAACTCCTTTTTCTTTTCTTTCAAGATTACGAAATTTTTTCCCTCTCTGGAACCAAATCAATGTGCACAATTTGCTGACAATAAGTAATATCGCTATTCCTCAATTTAGTAATTGGCTTTCATCAGACAATTCTACTATTGTAACTTTCGCTCTCAGAATGATTAGATATTTTCAACAACAAAAATCGGTTAATGAAATTATAGGCTTGTTAAAACATTCTGATGAGAGCGTTAGAGCTGAAGCTATTAAAACTTTAAGCAAATTAGGTATAGGAGATGCTTTGGGCTCATTGAAAAATAGTTATGAAATGGAAACGGATAGAAATAAAATATTAATTATTAAAGCGTTGCAATCTATTCCGGATGAGTCTAATCTTAAGTTTTTAGGAGAATTACTTAGAGATATAGATAATAATGTTAAACTGGAAGCAGCAAAAGCTATAGTGGCGCTTGGACCTATAGGAACAAGTAAACTTATGATGACAAAAATGACTGCCCAGATGGAAAATATAGAACTTATACCTCTTATTAATCACGCTTTGGACAACCGAATTGAATAACATTAAATTTACAATTCTATAAAACAACAATTTAATATATGCACGGCTTTTTTCAGACATTAAGATTTATAATTGATAATTTTATATTATTTTATTCAATCACAATTATTACATCTTATGTAATACTGGCCATAATATCAGCCTTTGTGCTTATTAAATATCTTAAGAAAAATAGTTTTATTGATTATAATGTTATTTTATCATCTCCTTATGCACCGTCTATAAGTATAGTAGCGCCGGCATTTAACGAGAGTGCAACTATTGTAGATAATATCAGAGCTTTACTATTATTATATTATCCAAATTTTGAGGTTATTATAGTTAATGACGGGAGTAAGGACGATTCGCTTGAAAAAACAATTGCAGCTTATGATTTGGAATTAGTAGATTTTTTTGTTAATTATCAACTTGAGACAAAAAAAGTAAGAGGGGTTTATAAATCCAGAAATCAATCTTTTAAAAATTTAATTGTAGTAGATAAAGAAAATGGAGGTAAAGCAGACTCGCTAAATGCAGGTATCAATATAGCATCAAAAGATTATTTTGTATCTATGGATGTTGACACAATTATTGAGCAGGATGCTCTTCTTAAACTCGTTAAACCCTTTTTAGAAGAAACAGATAAAAAGGTTATAGCTGCCGGGGGTGTTATCAGGATAGCTAATTCCTGTATAATAGATAAGGGACAGATAACAGAAATCCGGTTACCTGAACAGTTATTACCACGCTTTCAGGTGCTTGAGTATATACGAGCTTTTCTGATGGCAAGAATGGCCTGGAGCAAACTTAATGGCTTACTTATTATTTCAGGAGCTCTTGGTATGTTTGATAAAGACATTGCTATTAAAGCAGGAGGTTATTATGACCAGACAGTAGGTGAAGATATGGAATTAGTTGTTCGTATGAGGCGTTATATGGTCAGACAGAAACAAAAATACAGTGTTAGTTATGTTCCCGACCCATTGTGCTGGACAGAAGCGCCTACTTCACTAAAAATATTAGAGCGACAAAGAAACAGATGGACCAGAGGTACTATTGATACCTTGCTTATACATAGAAAAATCTTTTTTAATCCTAAATATGGTTTAATGGGAATGGTATCTTATCCGTTTTGGTTCTTTTTTGAATGGATGGCGCCTGTTATTGAATTTTTTGGGATTATTTATTTTACGTTTCTTGCAATTTTCGGAGTAATTAACTGGACATTCTTTTTCCTGCTGATAATTTTTATTTATCTTTATGCAATTAGTATATCAACTTATGCAATACTCTTTGAGCAGCTAACTTTTCAGCGTTATAAGAAGAAACGAGATATATTAAGGCTTTTATTAACGGCTTTAATAGAACCTTTTACATTTCAGGTACTAAATGTAGTGGCAGCTATCAGAGGAAATTATTTTTATTTTATTCTAAACAAAAAGACCTGGGGTGTGATGAAACGCCGCGGTTTTAGCAAAAAAGTTGAATAATATTTCCACCATCCTTTTATCCCTTTGGGTTTTTTGTATAAAACTAATTTAATTTAAAAGTATATACATCCTTTTACCCCTTCGGGGTTTTTTTGTATTCAACATAAAGATTCAAGATTTAATATTCTGTTATTAATTGTAAGGTTTTATAGAATATGACTTTACAAGTCATAATGATATTTTTATTTATTTTTAACTTATTATTTAATATAATAGTATTAATTTTGCAGATAATTTTATAGAAATGAAATTTAATCCTGAAAAGCTTAAAATAGCAGATAAGCGTATGGAACCTTTTATAGATCCTGATGAAATCTGGGGCTATATAAATAATACCAAAACAGATAAAATCAAAGTAAGAGAGGTTATTCGGAAAGCGCTTGATAAAAAACGTTTAACAATGGAAGAAACAGCAGTATTAATAAATGCTGATGACCCGCTTCTTATTGAGGAAATTAAAGAAGGCGCCAGAGAATTAAAAAAACGTATTTATGGCAATCGTATAGTGCTTTTTGCTCCTCTCTATGTTGGTAATTATTGCTCTAATAATTGTAAATATTGTGGTTTTAAAGCAAGTAATAAAGATTCTGTCAGAAAAACACTGTCTGATAAAGAAATAATAGAAGAGGTTGAAGCTCTTGAGGATAATGGACAAAAGAGGTTAATTCTTGTTTATGGAGAGCATCAGAAATATTCTCCCGAATTTATTGCACATACTGTTAATGTTGTTTACAATGTTAAAAAAGGAAATGGCGAAATAAGACGAGTTAATATAAATGCAGCGCCTCTTGATATAGATGGTTATAGAATAGTTAAAGATGCGAAGATAGGTACTTACCAGATTTTTCAGGAGACCTATCATCCCGAAGCATACAAGTTATATCATCCTTCAGGCAAAAAGAGTGACTACAACTGGCGTCTGACAGGTCTTGACAGGGCGCAGGAAGCAGGGATAGATGATGTAGGTATTGGAGTGCTTTTTGGTTTGTATGACTGGAGATTTGAAGTAATGGGACTTATCAGGCATACCAACCATCTGGAAGCTTGTTATAATGTCGGTCCTCATACCATCTCATTTCCGAGATTGCAGGAAGCAGCTTTTATTGATATGGATAACAGATATCTTGTTTCTAATGAGCAATTCGCCCGTATTATTGCTATTCTGAGGCTGGCAGTGCCTTATACAGGTATGATATTAACTGCAAGAGAACCTGCTGAGATAAGGGATGAAGTAATTCACTTCGGGGTTTCTCAAATAGACGGAGGAACTAAACTGGAACTCGGTTCTTATTCTCAAAGCCGCAATGAAAACCAGGACCTTAATAAGGAGCAATTTAAAATCAATGATAATCGTTCTTTGAATGAAATTATAGAAGATCTCGTAGAAAAGAATTTTATACCTTCTTTCTGTACTGCTTGTTATAGGCTTGGCAGAACAGGAGAGCATTTTATGGAGTTTTCAGTACCCGGTTTTATTAAAAGATATTGCACTCCAAATGCAATTCTAACACTGGCAGAGTATCTTGAGGATTATGCTCCGGAAAAAACCGCTGCTAAAGGTTGGGAACTGATTGAAAAGGAAATATTAAATATTGATAACCCCGGTTTGGTTAATGATATACGTAAGCGTATTGAGCAGATTAAGCAAGGTAAAAGAGATTTGTATTTTTAATGGTTCATATTAAAAAAAATGAAAAATTTGAAAATTTTAACAATAGTCGTTAAAGACAGGATTAAAGAAGCAGGCAGAACTCAAAGGTTGCTGACCGAATATGCTCATATTATTAAGTCAAGGCTTGGTTTTCACGAGGTTTCTTCTGAAATATGCAGCAGGGTAGGGGTCATCATTCTTCAAATCTCAGGAAATCCTTCTGATTGGAATATTTTTATCGAAAAGCTTTCACAAATAGGAGGGATTGAATTTAAAAGTATGGAATTTGATATATGATATATGATTACTATGCTTCCATAATATTGAATTTGTCTGAAAAATATTTTTATATCTCTTCATAGTGTAACCTGTTTAATA
Source organism: Bacteroidales bacterium (assembly GCA_017998135.1). Classification (GTDB taxonomy): domain Bacteria; phylum Bacteroidota; class Bacteroidia; order Bacteroidales; family JAGODS01; genus JAGODS01. Next base: position 5,428 of record JAGODS010000076.1, on the reverse strand, counting down.
TTTTTCAATCTTATGGATGCACATTGACAATTGATTTTTGTTACAATATATATATATTAGTTTGGTGCAACGAGCAATTCAAATAAACGGCTAAGTGTCCAGGCTTTGCCTTATTGAGATTCCTTTATGTTATACAGTTTTAAAAATATCATAATAATTTTAATTCTAATAGCAGCTATTATAACTCTCGCAATTTATAATCAGCTTAGGCATATACCGGCAGAGGATGTTGAGCTTTACCAGTTCACTATTCAGAAATATCTTAAGAAAGACATTAAATTAAGCTATTTTAAAGTAAAATCCATAAATGATTCTTGTTTTATAGCATATAAAAGGAGGGATACAGTAATAGTTTATGATTATAAAAAAGTATATTCATCAGAGTTAAAACCCGATGATTTTGTTAGTCTTAATGTAGATTTGATTAAAGAAAATAAAGTTAAAGCCAAGCAACTTCATCATCATAAAGGTAGGGTTTTAAAGATATATGCTTCTTTATTGCCCCTTATCCTGATATTTATTCTTATTTTGAAGTATTTTAAACTCAATACCAGTAACTTGTTATTAACCTCCCGCTGATGCCCGACCTTATTACACATACTGCTTTTGCATATTTTATCCGTAAACGCTACTGGAGCGGTTTTTATATTACTGTGTTTATTATAGGGGCGGTTTTACCTGATGTATTCTCAAGATTAAGGATAATTGCAGATGATTATCATTGGTTTTTATCAACTTTTCATACTCCTTTTGTTTTAATTTTGCTTTCATTATTAATATCCCGTTTTTTTGCCCCAGGATTAAGGAAGAGAGTATTTAAAATATTATTAATGGGAGTGGCATCTCATTTTGTTCTTGACATATTACAACTTGGAATTGATGACAAAGGGAATAATCTTTTTTTCCCTTTTACTGATTGGGATATTCAGTTAGGAATATTTTGGCCTGAGGACAGCCTTTTGCTTATACCTTTTATTTTATGTTATTTCTTAATTTTATTTCTTATAAAGTATATAAAGAGATATAAATTTAAAACACAATAAGGCAGACGCTATAAGCGCTGATACCTTTTTCATCTCCCACAAAACCAAGTCTCTCGGTAGTTGTTGCCTTAACTGACACGGCATCTTCTTTTATATTTAATATATTTGCTATTATTTTTTGCATTTCCGGTATATAATTTGCAATTTTAGGAGATTGTAAGCATACCGTTGAATCTATATTAGCTACTTTATAACCTTTTGCAAATATTAGATTATAAACCTCAGAAAGAAGAATTTTGCTATCAATATTTTTATATTTAGCGTCAGTATCGGGGAAGTGAAAACCAATATCTCTTAAAGCAGCCGCGCCGAGTAATGCATCACATATACTATGTAAGAGGACGTCTGCATCCGAATGCCCTACTGCTCCTTTAGTTGAAATAATTTTAACTCCTCCTATAAATAAGTTATAACCTTCTTCAAGTCTGTGAACATCATATCCAAAACCAATTCTCATAATTATTAATATTTACAATTGTATTTATAAATTTTTCCTTTGATTGCTTTTCCATTATCAGTATAGTAAACAATAAGAAACTTGTAATTATCCAATTCCTGTATGGAAGGATAAGAAGAATCGTTATCTTTTCGTGGAGTATCGAACACAATAGGCTTACTCCAGGTTTTGCCCGTATCAAGCGAATAAATAAAAGCAGCTCCTTCAAGAAAGGTTTCAGGGTCAAAATCCCTGTATGCAGATATAATAACTCCGTTTTTTAGTTTAATTAAATAAGGAGCGTGTCCGACAAAATCAAAGGCTTGCCAGTCAGACCAGCTTTCGCCTCCATCATCAGAGACAGCTTGCATCATCTTATCTTTTACAGAATATTTCTTCTCTGCCTGTGTGCGGATATGCATTATCATTTTTTTATTATCAATATTAAGCAGGAAAGGTTCCTGTAAATTGACATTTGGCAGTTTATCAGGATTTATTTGTTTTTTCTTCCATGTTTTACCCTTATCCTCGCTGGTAAATAATACTATTCTTGATGCTTTTTTGTTATTGTTTTTTTCTGTTTTAACCAGAGGAATATCACCATAAGCCGCTATTATTAATTTGTCGTTTTTTAGGGTAACGGGGCTTGAAACTCCCTGGTAGCTGAGTTGCTTGCCTTCATCATCTGTCCAGTAGCCTGAAGGATTTTCCTTGTATTTTTCCTTGTTAATGTTATTATTGTCAATTTGAATCAATGAAGAACCATCAACACTCTTACCATTATCTTTAGAATATCCGAAATAGGTAAAAATTCTTGTAGGCAAAGCTTTATCACCAGCCGCTATTGAGCCGAAATAATTAAATGCTATATCTCCGTTTTTCATCAAAGTTAAAGACATATCTCTATCGTCAAGCAGGGGATTGTCGTAAAATATTTCCATCCTGCTCCATTTCTTCCCGTCTTTAGAACCGTATTGCTTCATTATTCGTCCATTTGGGTCTGCGTGTTTTTTCCCTTCCCTGTAAATCACCAAAAATCTTTTGTCCTTTAATTTAATTATATCAGGAAAACCGAGATGACCATTAACTGTTCTGTTAATATAAAAAGAACTATCCTGCGGAATAAAGTTTATTTCTTTTATTTTTTGTTTTTCCAAATTGCAACCAGCTAATAATGTAATCAGGAATAAAAATGTTAATGTTTTTTTCATAAATAAATTGATTTAAAAAAAAGCCAAAATTAATACATTTTCTCTAATTAAAGATTAAAAAAAATCTTAAATTAACAAAGCTTTTAAAGTATTTTGTGCTCTTAGCTTTTTTATTAAGGTTTTTGAGTTAAAAGGTTATATATTATGAAAAAATCAATTTGGTTTAAATGTTTCACATTTTGTAAATGTGAACTAAGCAAAGCGATCTTGAGAATAACACCATAATTTATTATGGTGATGATTATGAATATAAAAATATAAATTTAAAACCGTACATTGTATAGTATTGCGCATAAATGTCAATAGATTTTAAATTTACCTCTTTAGCCAATGTATTAAATCAGATGGCAAATAGAACTATTATTTTAGCAACTTAATAAACAGAATTTACCACTTCGTTATTTTTTCGGAGATAATGAAAACGCAATTAAAATTCAAATCTGGTGTGCATTAATTGCTAATCTTCTGCTCAATGTAATTATGAAAACCGTTAAACGAAAATGGTCTTTCTCTAATATTGTTAGCTTTTGCAGGTTTAATCTGTTTAACTATATTCATATTATAAGATTTTTTGAAAACCCCAAAAAAGACTGGGAGAAAGAATTATCCTCTAATGCTCAATTATCCCTCTTTTAAGGGGGCTTACTTTTTAATTATAAAAATTGATAACTGATAATCATATTTTTATTTATACTTTTGTAGCGAATTTATTTTTTATCGAACAACAGTGATTTGAAATTAATGTTTCAAATTATAATAATGGTATATATTTTATAAAATTTATTATTAATAACAATATTATTACAAAAATAATCACTAAAGTTTAATTAAAAGAAATACTCTTTTATTATGAAAAACAAGATATTAATTATTTGTTGTTTAATGTATTTTGTATTTAATTCGGTTTACTCACAAAATGAAATTATATTAAACGGAGAAAAAATACCTTTAAACAAAATTCCTATTAATGGCGAAGCTTATAAATATTTTAATCAATTAAAGTCAAACAAAAACAATGATAATATTGATGAAGAACAAACTAAACGTATCTATTCCTCCGCCAATAAAAATTTCTTTCTTATAATAAAAGAAAAGATATTAACCAGCAATATTGATGAATATACAGAAATGGAATCTTTATTAGATTTCTTTGATAAAAAAGGCAATAAGTTATGGAATAAATCATATAAAAACCATACTTTTATGAAAGTTTTTATATCTAATGACGGTAATTATATAACTATACATTATAGGCACAACTTTGATACAGAGGAAAGCGCTGATATTATTAGTTTTAATAAGAATGGAAAAACAATATTTGAAGATAAAGATATTTTTAAGTTACATAATAATTACAGTAATGACATATTTATTTATTTAAAAGATTACTTTCTTATTAATAAGGAATCCCAAAAAAAACTATATATTCTTAGCCTGAAGAAAAGCAGGTATAAACCTGAGGAAATTTCTTATAATAGTATGATTTATAATATAACTTTATCAGGTGAAGGAGAAAATTTTTTATGTATTACCGATAAATTGTACTCTTATAATATAAAAGGACAATTATTATGGGAAAAAGAAATCGGTAAATATTCTGGGTTTTATGCTTTGTCATTTAATGGTAAATATTATTTAAATTATACAAATGAAGGCAAAGTTGAAATCTGTGATAATTCAAATGGTAAAATAATATTAACAAAAGAAGCTGAGATTATTAATAACAAAGAATTTGTTCCAGTAGATGCTTATTTTATAAAAGGTGATAATTTATTTGTTTTAAGAGCTTATGATGATAATCATATTTTAATGTTAGCAATTTATAATATTAAGGGTAAATTGGTACAATATAAAGAAATGAGCGAAATATCATGCAATGCCCATATATTATTTTTTGAATTAAACAAAGACAATGACTATGATTATTATTTTGATAATGTTTACGTAGGTTCATTTAAAAAGGAATAAATATGAAAAAGTTTATTGTAATTGTAATATTAATATTTATAATTTATTAGGGCAAAAAATATATCAAACTAATAAATATAAAATTAATCAGGTTTCTCAACAAAATATTTTAAGTTACTTTAATTTAACAAAAGGAATATATTTTATTTCAATACAGCATAATAATACAATACAAGTTAAAAAAATATATATTTATTAGGGAAAAAGAAATCATGAAAAGGAAACACTTAATAACATTACTAGTACTTTGTTTTGTTTTTAAAACATCAACATCGCAATCAAAATTTAATATAGGAATTGGTAGCATACTATATATAGACTTATCCTTTGATAATTCAAAAACATTTTTTTTAACCGGAGTTAATTCAAATTTGAATATCTCGGATAAAATATCATTGAGAACTGCAATTATGCTTTCAAAATATAATTCTGGATACAATGAATTTAGTTTAGATGGATATACTAAAATATTATCAAAATATACTTCATATAATTTTGAATTTCCTGTTCCTTTTGAAATTAAATATATAATAAAAAAGCATAAATATAATAGCATTTATTCAGGAATTGGAGAATTTTTATCTTACATTTATAAATATAAAGAGATTACAATAATAAATGGGAATAAAAATACTACAATAATTAATAAAATACATTACGATTATCTATATACAAAATTGTTTATAGGGGGAGAATTGTTTATTAATAAGAGATTTATTTTAAATATAGAGCCGTCTTTTTTAACTGACTTAGGCTATTCCAACAAATAT
>JAGODS010000075.1:7207-10072 GCA_017998135.1 Bacteroidales bacterium | reverse complement strand
ACTTAGGGTTGGACTTAAAAGGCGGGATGAACGTTACATTAGAAGTATCTATTGCCGATATAATTAGGTCAATGGCAAAAGACAAAAATGATTCAATAATTAATCTTGCTCTACGCAATGCAAATGAATTATATAAGGTAAAACAAAAAGATTATATTGACCTCTTTGGCGAAAGCTTTGATAAAGTAGCAGGACCAGGTATGAAATTAGCCGCCTTTTTTAATAAAGCCGAATATGGAGAAAAAATAAAATATAATTCAACTAATGAAGAAGTTTTAAAATTTATCAAAACTGAATCACAAGGAGCAATTGACCGTAGTTTTAATATATTAAGGACAAGGATAGACCGCTTTGGTGTAACTCAGCCCAACATTCAGAGATTACAGACTACAGGCAGGATACTCGTAGAATTACCAGGCATTAAAGACCCTTCCCGTGTTAGAAAACTTTTACAGGGAACAGCTCAATTGGAGTTTTGGGAAACTTATGAGTTTTCTGAAATTTATAGTTATATGAATGAAGCCAATAAAAAGCTTGCAGCCTTAGGCGGATTAGATACAACCAAAACAGATACAACCAAAGCAGATACAACAAAAAAAGCTGAACAAAGCAAAGAATTAGCTGATAATAAAAAAGATATAACTAAAGATGATAATTCAACCGACACTACCTCATTACTTGATAAAGTAAAAAAAGACACTTCTAAAACCAAAAAAAAATCAGACAAAATCTCATCTGAGGAGTCAGAAAAAGAAAATCCGCTTTTCACCTATTTAAGATTACCCATCTATCAGAACGAAAAAGGACAGTATTATCCCGGCAAGGGACCTGTGGCAGGCTTTGCAGCTATTAAAGACACAGCTCATATCAATACAATGTTAAACAATCCTAAAGTAAAAGCTTTATTTCCCCGTACCTTAAAACTACTATGGACAGTTAAACCGCTCAATGAAAATAAAAATCAATCCACTCTACAATTAATAGCATTAAAAATAACCAGTCGCGACGGCAGCCCTGCATTAAGCGGTGATGTGGTAACTGATGCAAGACAAGACTACGGTCAAGGAGGAGCGAGCGAAATATCTATGTCTATGAACAGCGACGGTGCTAAAATATGGAAAAGACTAACTGCAGCTAATCTCGGAAAATCCATCGCAATTGCACTTGATAACTATGTATATTCATTTCCGACCGTGCAAAGCGAAATACCAAACGGTCGTTCCCAGATTACAGGAAATTTCACGCTGGAAGAAGCTAATGACTTAGCAAATATTCTTAAAGCCGGTAAACTGCCTGCACCCGCCAAAATTGTTGAAGAAGCAATTGTTGGTCCTACCCTTGGAAATGAATCAATTAATGCAGGCTTATTATCCTTTGTTTTAGCCTTTATAATGGTTTTACTCTATATGGGTTTATATTATAACAGAGCTGGCTGGGTTGCAAATCTGGCATTAGTAAGCAACGTATTTTTCTTATTAGGAGTACTTGCCTCAGTAGGCGCTGTCTTAACTCTACCTGGTATAGCAGGTATTGTATTAACTATGGGTATGGCTGTAGATGCAAACGTAATCATATATGAACGTGTCAGAGAAGAACTCAGGGCAGGAAAAGGTTTAAGACTTGCAATAAGTGACGGCTATAAACACGCCTATTCTGCTATTATAGACAGCAACGTAACCACTATTATGACAGGAGTAGTTCTTTTTATTTTTGGTTCCGGTCCTGTTCAGGGTTTTGCTACTACTTTAATAATAGGATTAACAGTATCCCTATTCACAGCCATTTTTATCTCCAGATTAATATTTGAATGGATGTTAAATACTAATAAACCAATACATTTCTGGAATAACAAGACTAAAAACCTATTTACAAATATTAATTTTGATTTTATAGCTGTTAGAAAGAAATTATATATTGTATCAATTATATTAATAAGTATAATGGTAATCTCCTTCTTCATCAGGGGTTTAAGCCCTGGAGTAGATTTTGCCGGAGGACGAACCTTTATAGTTCGCTTTGACAGAGATGTGAAAACCAATGAAATTAGAACAGCAATTAGAAAGGTGATAGGTGAAGAGCCCGAAGTAAAAACTTTTGGAGCAAGCAATCAGGTAAAAATTACTACCAAATATTTAATAGAAGATCCACGTACAGATGTTGACTCAATAATTGACACTAAATTTTATGAAGGTTTAAAAGGCTTTTACAAAACCCCAATATCTTATAATGAATATGTTTCAGGCAAGGAAGGTAAACTTATAGGTAAACTTAGCTCACAGAAAGTCGGTCCAACCATAGCGAAAGATTTAAAAATAGCAGCGGTCTGGGCGGTATTTCTGTCCTTAGTAATGATATTCCTATATATAGCAATACGATTCAAAAAATGGCAATGGGGCTTAGGAGGTGTAATATCACTTTTCCACGATTCCATTATAGTGATAGGAGTTTATTCATTATTTTACGGTATTCTTCCTTTTAATCTTGAGGTGGGACAGGACTTCATAGCAGCAATACTAACAATCATCGGATTTTCTATAAACGATACGGTTATCATTTTTGACAGAATCAGGGAAAACAGACAATTATATCCCAAACGCGAACTGTCAGTTAATATCAATTCCGCCATCAACAGTACTCTGGGACGAACCATCAACACATCCGGCACTGTTTTAGTTGTATTATTAACAATGATAATCTTCGGAGGTGAAATAATAAGAGGTATGAACTTTGCATTATTTATTGGTTTGGCAGTAGGAACATATTCATCAGTTTTTAATGCGACACCAATAGCTTATGATTTTATAATCTGGCGTGAGAAAGTAAATGCTCGCAAAAAACTCAAAATGGAAAAAAAATAAGCAGAGT
>JAGODS010000075.1:0-7107 GCA_017998135.1 Bacteroidales bacterium | reverse complement strand
ATTGGTTTGGCAGTAGGAACATATTCATCAGTTTTTAATGCGACACCAATAGCTTATGATTTTATAATCTGGCGTGAGAAAGTAAATGCTCGCAAAAAACTCAAAATGGAAAAAAAATAAGCAGAGTAGCGGGTAGCGGGTAGCGGGTAGCAATACCCAATACTTCAACATTAACCATTAACCATTCAGCATTAACCATTCAGCATTAACCATTCAGCATTAACCATTCAGCATTAACCATTCAGCATTAACCATTCAGCATTAACCATTCAACATTCAACATTCAGCATTAAGCATTCAACATTCAACATTCAACATTAAACATTAAACATTCAACATTCAACATTCAACATTAAGCATTCAACATTCAACATTAAGCATTCAGCATTAATACCAAATACCCAATGTTGCTTTTATTTCTAAATATAAGTTTGGGAGAAATGCTAATAATTATATTAGTAGCATTTATATTAATCGGTCCTAAAAAATTACCTGAATTTGCAAAAAAAGTAGGTAAAATTTTATCAAAATTAAAAAAAACTTTTGATGATATAAAAAAAGATGTACATCAAAACACTAATGAATTCAGGGATAAAGATTATAGCGGATAAAATTTTTTTAAAATATTATATCAGAATATAAAAATGTTTTTATATTTGTTGCCACAATTTTTTTATTAAACAACTTAAATTTAAAAAATATGGCAATTATGAATCTTGACCAGAAGGTCGAACAATTTATGGCTAATGTAATAGCCAAAAATCAAGGTGAAAAGGAATTTCACCAGGCAGTTAAAGAAGTAGCAGAATCATTGCTACCCTTTATAGAAGAAAACCCAAGATACAAAGGCATTTTAGAAAAAATAGCCGAACCTGAACGAGTTATTATATTCAGAGTGCCCTGGGTGAATGACAAAGGCGAATTTATTATAAACCGGGGTTTCAGAATTGAAATGAACAGCGCTATAGGTCCTTATAAAGGCGGTTTAAGGTTTCACCCTACTGTAAATCTTGGAGTCCTAAAATTTTTAGCTTTTGAACAGGTGTTTAAAAACAGCCTTACTACTCTTCCAATGGGCGGTGGTAAAGGTGGTTCAGACTTTGACCCAAAAGGTAAAAGTGACAATGAAGTAATGGCTTTCTGCCAGTCTTTTATGACTGAATTACAAAGACATATTGGACCTGACACAGACGTACCTGCAGGTGATATTGGCGTTGGCGGAAGAGAAATTGGCTTTTTATTCGGTCAGTACAAAAGAATTCGTAATGAATTTACAGGCGTCCTAACAGGTAAAGGTATTAGTTGGGGCGGCAGTTTGATACGCCCTGAAGCTACAGGATACGGTACGACCTATTTTGCTGAAGAAATGCTTAAAACAAGAAACCTCGATTTCAAAGGCAAAACAGTAGTAATCTCAGGTTCAGGTAATGTATCTCAATATGCCTGCCAGAAAGTTACACAATTAGGTGGCAAAGTTGTAACCTTATCAGATTCCAACGGTTTCATTTATGATCCCAATGGTATTGACGCTGAAAAACATGCTTATATCCTTGAACTAAAAAATATAAAAAGAGGCAGAATCTCCGAATATGCTAAAAAATATGGAGTTGAATACTATGAAGGTAAAACTCCCTGGGGCATCAAATGCGACATCGCTTTACCCTGTGCAACTCAGAATGAACTAAACGCTGAAGATGCAAACACTTTAATAAAGAATGGATGTATATGTATATCCGAAGGTGCAAATATGCCATCTACACCTGAAGCTGTTGAAATATTTATTAAAAATAAAATATTATACGGACCCGGCAAAGCTGCTAATGCTGGCGGTGTAGCTACATCAGGATTAGAAATGAGCCAAAATTCTTTAAGATTATCATGGACCCGCGAAGAAGTTGATCAAAGACTTCATATTATTATGAAAGACATTCATAAAACCTGCGAAAAATTTGGAAAAGAAAAAGACGGTTTTATAAATTATGTTAATGGAGCAAATATCGGAGGCTTTGTTAAAGTCGCAGAAGCTATGCTCGCTCAGGGACATATCTAAAATATTTTTTTTAATTGTTAAAGGCTTTGGGGTTTACTTCAAAGCCTTTTTTGTTTTCTTTTACACTTTATTAAATGTTTCACATTTTGCAAATGTGAAACATTGCAACATTTTGTTTTCATTTACATATAATGTCTAAATGGAAACGCTATACAACTTTATTAATAAAGAATTAAAACAAATTTGTTTGTTGAATAAAACTCAATATCTCTGCGAAACTCCAGTATCCATCTATTACCGTCTGCTTTAGCTGACGGATAAAAACAGACAACTTAACCGGGCTTCAGCCCTATATCTATTACCGTCTGCTTTAGCTGACGGATAAAAACATACAACTTAACCGGGCTTCAGCCCTATATCTATTACCGTCTGCTTTAGCTGACGGATAAAAACATACAACTTAAACGGGCTTCAGCCCTCCATCTATTACCGTCTGCTTTAGCTGACGGATAAAAACAGACAACTTAAACGGGCTTCAGCCCAATAAATACCAAAATAAACAATCCCATATTTTCCCACAAATTTCCAAATTACTCAACCAATTTCTGCAAAGCAAAAAGCTCATCTCTATATTTAGCGGCTTCAATAAAATCCATATTTTTAACAGCAGATTCCATAGCTTTTTTAGTACTATTAATAAGACTATTAAGCTCCTTTTTACTCATATATTTAACAACAGGGTCAGCAGCAAGATTAGGCTTTTCATCTTCAAAATAAGCCTTAGGCATTTTATTTTTAGCATCAGCGACAGCAGTCTGCCCGAGAATAGCTTCAGTACTTTTAACAATCTGAGTAGGAATGATATTATTTTTAAGATTATAAGCAAGCTGTTTATCCCTGCGTCTGTTTGTTTCATCAATACAACGCTGCATAGAATCGGTGATTTTGTTGGCGTACATAATAACCTTACTATTAATATTTCTTGCTGCTCTACCTGCAACCTGTATAAGCGATTTTTCAGATCTCAGAAAACCCTCCTTATCAGCATCCAGTATAGCTACAAGCGAGACTTCCGGTAAATCCAGCCCTTCCCTAAGCAGATTCACTCCAACCAGAACATCAAAATTCCCAAGCCTGAGATTTCTAAGGATATCAACCCTATCTAAAGTATCAACATTAGAATGAATATAAGCGCAACTGATATCTAATTTCTTAAGATAAGCAGCAAGCTCTTCAGCCATCACTTTAGTAAGAGTAGTAACTAACACTCTCTCTTTTCTATTAATAACGATATCTATTTCTTTAAGCAAATCATCCACCTCATCGGTAGCGGGTCTTATTTCAATAACAGGTTCGGGCAAGCCAGTGGGTCTGATGACCTGTTCTACAATAACGCCGAGAGAATTTTCCAGTTCATAGTCGCCGGGCGTAGCACTGACAAAAACAGCCTGATTAATCATATTTTCAAACTCAGCAAAAGCTAAAGGGCGGTTATCCATTGCAGCGGGGAGTCTGAACCCATATTCAACAAGTGCTTGTTTACGGGAACGGTCTCCACCAAACATACCTCTAATCTGAGGAATAGTAACATGGCTTTCATCTACAAAAATGATATAATCATCAGGGAAACAATCTAATAAGCAGAAAGGTCTGTCGCCGGTTCGTCTTCCGTCAAAATATCTTGAATAATTCTCAATACCTGAGCAATAGCCAAGTTCTAACATCATCTCAATATCAAAATTCACCCTATCTTCCAAACGTTTTGCTTCAGCTTCCTTGGCATTATCCCTGAAATAATTACATTGTTTAACGAGGTCTTCCTGTATAGCCATAATAGCATTTTTCATTTTATCTTTTGAAGTGATAAAAAGGCTGGCAGGATATATAGCCAGGCTGTCAGGCTCATCTATAGTATAACCATTGACAGGGTCAAAAGTTTGGAGTTTTTCAATCTCGTCTCCCCAGAAAATAATTCGTAAAGCGAAATCGGAATAAGCGGGAAATACATCAACAGTATCACCTTTTACCCTGAAATTAGTTCTTTTAAAATCCACTTCGGAACGCGAATAAAGGCTATCAACTAACTTATGAAGCAGTGTATTCCTTGCGATGCTCTGACCTATCCTGAGAAAGACTGCGCCCTGCTTAAACTCGTCAGGATTGCCAATACCGTAAATACAAGAAACGGAAGAGACAACAATGACATCGCGTCTGCCGGACAAAAGAGCGGAAGAAGCGCTAATTCTAAGTTTCTCAATCTCATCATTAATAGAAAGGTCTTTCTCTATATAAGTATCTGTAACAGGAATATAAGCTTCAGGCTGATAATAATCATAATAAGAAACAAAATACTCAACAGCATTTTCAGAAAAAAACTGTTTAAACTCACCGTAAAGCTGGGCAGCAAGAGTTTTATTATGGCTGAAAATCAAGGCGGGACGCTTAAGCTCATTAATAACATTAGCCATAGTAAATGTCTTCCCTGAGCCGGTAACACCAAGTAAAGTCTGAAACTTATCTCCCCGCATTATACCTTCAGTCAATTGTTTAATAGCTTCGGGTTGGTCGCCTGTAGGCTCGTAATTACTGCATAACTTAAAATCCATTTTATTAAAATATGCAGCAAAATTAAACAAATTTAGCCAAAACACCCCTACCCTGCTAAAAAAGAGATTATTTTTCTACAAATATTTAATCCCTACGGGATATTTTGAAATTTGGACAAATATTTAATCATCTACAAATATTAAATCCCTACGGGATATTTTGGAATTTGGGAAATATTATCTTTCTACTTTTCTCCAGTAGCGGCTGTCGCATACTGTTGTATATTGTTTCCAATAAGCAGGAGTAACGCGATGACCATCCTTAGTAAATAAAGACCTTTCATATATGGCAATTGTCGGGTTAAAGACTATATCAGTAACTCCAATAGTAAAAGTTTGAACACTATCTGAGGAAGTTGTTTTATCTTTTGTAATTTTCACTTCAAACTTATTTATTTCTAATAGTTCTTTAAGAAAGTTAACACTCTCAAGTGATATACCAGATTCAACTATAGTGCATCTAACACCGTCAATTTCATCTATTATATGTTTTCCTGTATTTATCATAAAATAAAAATTTAGAATTTAGAATTTTAAATTAAATTCCAAAACTAAGCACTTTAAGATATTCAAAAATAGAGCTTGCAAAACCTATTATAACCATTCCTATAACGCAAATTACTAACCCTAAACGCGTTGTAAGGTCGGATTTAAAATATGCAATCGGAGTATCGCTTTTATTAATAAACATTGCTTTTACTACCAGCATATAATAATACAGTGATATAATAGTATTAAGAACAGCAATTAAAACAAGTATATAATAACCTTGTTGAGCGGCTGCATAAAACAGAAAAAATTTTCCAAAAAAGCCTGCAACAGGAGGTATGCCGGCTAACGAAAACAAAGCAAGAGTCATAGTAAGGGACAGCAAAGGATTAGTTTTGTAAAGACCGTCGTACTCATTAATAGTTTCTTTTCCAGTAATATTTGAAATAGCTGAAACAACACCGAAAGCACCAAGATTGGAAAAAATGTAAATAAGTACAAAATACAATACTGTAGCCATTCCGTAATCAGTTCCATTAATAATTCCAAGTAAAATAAAACCTGCCTGTGAAATCGAAGAAAAAGCCAAAAATCTTTTCAGGTTCTGTTGGCGAATTGCAAATAAATTCCCTATTGTCATTGTCATCACACAAGTAATGTAAATAACATCTTTCCACATAAAAGCTATGTTGCGAAAAACTGTAAACAAAACTATGGTAAAAATAAAAACAGCGGCTCCCTTAGAAATAACAGACAAATATGAAGAAATGTTAATAGGCGCTCCTTCATAAACATCAGCAGTCCAAAGATGAAAAGGAACAATAGAAATCTTAAAAGCCATTCCAGCAAAGAAAAATATAAAGGCAAGAATTTCAAGAGGTGAAATGCTGAAATTCTGGGCAATAATATCAAAATAAACAGAGCCGGTAGTCCCGTAAATCATTGATATACCATAAAGCATAATTCCTGAAGATAATGCAGAAGAAAGAATTAATTTTATACCTGCTTCTGCAGACTTGTTCTTATAACGTTCAAGCGCAGCAAGTGCAGCAATAGGTATAGTAGCAAGCTCAAGTCCTATATAAAACATTAAAAAATCGCCTGAGGAAATCATAAAGTTCATACCTATTAGAGTAGAAAAAACTAATATATAATATTCGCTTGAGTTATTTCTGTTTTCATCCATTTTAAGCCAACTATAGGATTGGATACTTAAAATAAGTACACCAATATTAAGGATGTTTTTCATAATTGTTCTTGCTGCATCAGATACATACATACCTCCGAAAAGGGTACCTTCAGCTACAGGAAAAAATCCAATAACAGTAACTATTCCAAAAAGAAATAAGGAAAATATTCTTATAAAAATTTTCTTACTCTTGTCATTAGTCAATATTTCGGAAGCTAAAATAATCATCACTATTATACATAGTAACAATTCATTTCGCATTATCATTATTTGATCCCAGTTCATATTATAAATGTTGAATGTTAAATGTTGAATGTTGAATGTTGAATGTTGAATGTTGAATGTTAAATGTTGAATGTTAAATGTTGAATGTTGAATGTTAAATGTTGAATGTTGAATGTTGAATGTTAAATGTTGAATGTTAAATGTTGAATGTTGAATGTTAAATGTTGAATGTTGAATGTTAAATGTTGAATGTTTAAGGTGTACCCTTATGTTAGGACAAGATTTATGTGAAATTAAGGTGTAAATATTAAAAACATTTAGCAAAATTAAATTAAAAAATTAAAACTGTTGTAAATATTATATTTTTTTTATTGATAATCATATTAAAATAGTAAAAAATAGCAGTCTTTATAAGGCTTTTGAGAACACACAAAAAAATGTTTTTTTTATATTTTAAGAATTTAGTAACCATTAGAAAATAATTTTTAAATTTGCATCCATCAACTGAAGCGGAAGCGAGCTCTGCTTGGGAGCAACTCGCCAGGAATAAGTTGATGCAAACGTTTGTGTCAGAAAGAGAGTATCGTTTAGGTACTCTTTTTTCTGAT
>JAGODS010000074.1 GCA_017998135.1 Bacteroidales bacterium | reverse complement strand
TTGATAATGAGGGGTAAATATCGTCACCTGTAAATGCTATGGTATCAAATCCTTTTGAAAATAATATATAGCAACTATCAGATTTTTGATAATAAAATTGAACTTTTTTTCTTTTTTTAGGTAATTGAGAGAAAATAAAATCCTCAATTACTATATTGGGATCTTGTTCACTGACATTCTCAAGTTTATAAGGGTATTCACCTTTTTGTATTTTATATAACTCTATTTCTTTTATTAATCTTTTTAGTAACATTTTATCCATATAAATTTGCATCTGTTTCTCTGCTAAATCAACCTTCTCTTTTGAATAAATTGTTTTATATGCATATATTGAAATAATAAGAGAGATAATAAGACCTGAACACCCGATTATTATTGACGTTTTATTTTTATATCTTAAAATTGCATATAATAGAAGCAAAGTTCCTGCTAATACGCCAATAAATGGAATAAGGGTTGCTATGCTTGAAATATAAAAAAAGGAAGAAATTTGATTTATTTCAGAAGGCTGTGTTTTTATTTCTTCTTTAGAAAATTTAATATTATGCATATTATTCTTAATAAATATATCTTTAAAATAATTTAAATCCTCTGGTGATTTAAATACATAATAAGGTATGTAAAGAAATGAATATAGATTGGTTTTACTGTACTTTATAATAAATCCATTTTTTTTGACTTTTCCTGCCGATATGTTTTTTATGTTTATTATGTATATATTTCCATCTGAATAATAAATGCTTATTTTATCCTCATCTGCAATTACATATCTACTTGAAGAGAAAAAATTTGTTTTAGTGGAAGTTAAATATTTTAGCTGAATTAATGATAAAACTAAAGGAAAAAGAATAATTATTATAACCCATGTTATGGAAAAGTTATCGGTTAAAATAAAATAACATGCCAATAATAGCAATATTAATATTATCTTTTGTTTTATTTGTAGTTTAAATAAAATTTTTTGAATTTCTTGTTTATCTGGAGAATAAATATTAGTAGTTATCATTTTTATTCTTTAACCTTGTTAATTATAGGATATATTAATGCGGTTCTTATTAATATTTTTATTACACAGATTTATAGGTTGTATTAGAACAATGCGAAACTCTTTTTATACTTTGATTTTTAATGCCGGTTCTGATTAGAATCACTTAATTGTACCCGGAACAGGACTTGAACCTGCACATCATTACTGATACTAGTCCCTGAAACTAGCGCGTCTACCAATTCCGCCATCCGGGCAAATACAATTAACAATGAACAATGAGTAATGAGCAAAGTAATTATTTGTTTGAATTCCTAATTCTTCCAGAAGTTTTCAGAATGGAAAACAATATCTTAGATATTTCTTCACAATCAAATGACATAGAATCAAATTCTTTTTTGTCCAATAACTCTATTTTATAAAAAAGTTTCAACCAATACAATGTTTCTTTTGATTCTTTGTAAGCTATTGATATTTTGGAAGAAAATTCAGCTTTTGTTAGAGATGAAACTGCTTCTTCAACATTAGCACCAATAGATGTTCCGCTTCTTAATAATTGTTTAGATAAAATAAATTCATTTTTTTCTTTTACTAAATATTGAAATAATTTGTATATTCTTGCTGCAAAATCAAAAGATTTATTTTTTATGATATTGTTTTCAATGCTCATTGTTCATTGCTCACTGTTCATTGTTTTGTGCCCAGGACAGGACTTGAACCTGCACGCCCTTACGAGCACCAGCCCCTCAAGCTGGCGTGTCTGCCAATTTCACCACCTGGGCAGGTGATTTTTCAGGGTGCAAATGTATAAATAATTTCTAATTGCCAACTTTTTTTTAATTTAGTGCCTTGAATTTTTTTAATTTTTGAAACAATTTTAAATATGGATAAATTTTTGAAAGCCGCTATAAATGAGGCAAAGCAAGGGTATTCTGAAGGAGGAATACCTATAGGTTCTGTTTTAGTTAGAGATGATAAAATTATTGGCAGGGGACATAATAAAAGGGTACAGGAACAGGACCCTGTTGCTCATGCCGAGATTGATTGCCTCAGAAATGCAGGCAGAATAGGTAATTATAAAGGCGCTACTCTTTATTCTACACTTATGCCTTGTCATTTATGTACAGGTGCGATAATACAGTTTGGTATTAAAAGGGTTGTTGCAGGCGAAAACAGAACTTTTCCCGGTGCTGAGGAACTACTGAAGCAACACGGTGTAGAGGTTATTAACCTTGATAATAGTGAATGTTATGAGCTAATGCAAACTTTTATAAGGGAAAAACCTGCTTTGTGGGCTGAAGATATTGGTGAACTCTAAAATTATGAAAATATGACTGAAGAGTTTCTTCAATATATTTGGAATCATAAGCTTTTTCGTAATCTTAACGAGACGACAGACGGTAAAAGTATTGAAATAATAAGCACAGGGCATCAAAATACGAATGCCGGACCTGATTTTATCAATGCAAGAATTAAAATAGCTAATACTTTATGGGCTGGTAATGTTGAGATACATATTAATTCTTCCGATTGGTATAAACATAAACATAATGAGGATAAGGCGTATAATAATGTGATTTTACATATTGTTTACAATGATGATACTGAAATTTACAGACGAAATGGAGAAATATTACCTGCTGTGGTTATTAAAGATTGTTTTGATGAAACTTTGTATAAAAAATATAAACAGCTTTCTGCTGATATTTCGCCTGTTCCTTGTGCTAATATGTTGGTTTATGTTGATGCAATGACAAAACGGAGCTGGTATGAAACCTTACTAATAGAGCGCCTTCAGCGAAAAGTAGGCGAGTTGGAGTCGGTGCTTAATCATTTTAATAATGACTGGGAAGTAGTATTCTATCAATTTCTTGCCCGTAATTTCGGATTTAAGGTTAATTCGCTTCAATTTGAACTTTTAGCTAAAGCCTTACCTTTTAATTATTTATTAAAATGCAGGGATAATCTTTTTCAGCTTGAAGCTTTATTATTCGGGCAGGCAGGTTTGCTTGAGAAGGATTACAGAGATGAATACCCTCAATTATTAAAAAAGGAATATTTATATCTAAAACAGAAGTTTTCATTAATCAAACCAGAAAATATACACTGGAAGTTCTTACGCACCCGTCCTTCTGCTTTTCCTTCACTTCGTTTAGCACAGTTTGCTGCTTTAATTTCAGGGTATGAAGCTTTATTCTCTAAATGTATAGAAACAAGTAATATAAAAGACTTTTATAAAATATTTGATATTAAAAGCTCCGATTATTGGCGTGAGCATTATATTTTTGATAAAAAAGTTTCTGAAACAAGCCAATTAAGCAAAACATCCATAGATAATTTACTAATAAATACAATTGCTCCATTTGTTTTTGTTTATTATAAAAGACAAGGCAATTATGATTATTCTGAAAAAACAGTAAATTTACTTTTACAAATAGCCCCTGAAAAGAATAAAATTATTGCATTATGGAATAAATTTGGAATAAAACCTTCAAATGCTTTTGAGTCGCAAGCTTTGATAGAACTTAAAAATGAATATTGCTTCAATAAGAAATGCCTGCACTGTCGTTTTGGTTCTTTTATTTTAAAATTAATTGATAAATAAGCAGGAATAGGTTTATTAAGGATAAAAAAGGTTTTTACCGATTGTATGCAGCCGCCTGCGAAGGTTAGGTAAGAATATTAATAGGTTAACATAAAATTTAAAGAAAATATTTTTTTTAATAAAGGTGCAAATAATAATTAATATTGCCTGAATAAAAATGATATTTTTGCATTCAAAATAAACTTTAGAATTAATGCTTAATAATTATAATTCTAAACATTATTTGTGTTAACCTTTAGAATTTATAGAAGATAGATCATTTAGCTGTTTTTTAAGAAATATTTATATGTTTGCAAATCGAATATTTAATAAATTAGTTATGAATAAAAGATTATTATATCTGTTGGTATTATTTACTATGTTTCCTTTATGTAAGGGGCTTTATGCACAGAAGCAAGACAAGACTGTTACATATCTCTATGATGAGACTGCTCAGCCGCCTGATTTATTTATTGATATTTCGCATCTTAAAGCAGAAATTTTCAAAATAGATCCTGTTGAGAAATATTTTGAAGCTAAATCAACCTATACTTTTAAAGTTTTACGGACTAATCTTGATTCTTTAATTCTTAATATACCTGATATTACTATAAAGAAAATAACTATTAATGGTAATGAAACCAAATTCAAAAAGGAAGGAGGCAAATTAATAGTATATCCGTTGCCTAAAATACTGTGGCAGAAAGAATACAATATTTGTTTTGAAAGCAGCAGTGTTGTTACTAATTTATTTCCAATATTTTCGGGCTGGGATGATGAGACTAATACCAAACGCAAACAAATATGGGGCTTTCATTATGCACGGATTATTCCCGACTTTGGGGTTAAACACGATATGCTTACTACTGAACTTATTCTAACTTTTGATAGTAAATATAAAGTTTTTTCCAATGGCGACAGGCTATCACAAAAAGCTAATAAAGATGGAACTACAACCTGGCATTATAAAATGAATAAAAGGCATTATTTCGGGCTGATGAATTTTGTTATAGGCGATTATGAATATAAAACTTTTAAAACTGATAGGGGAATACCTTTAGAATATTGGTATTATTCAGATAAAAAGCATTGTTTTGATTATACTTATAAGTATAGTAAAGAAATGTTCGCTTTTCTTGAAAAGGAATTCGGGCTTTTATATCCCTGGGAGCTTTATCGCCAGGCGCCCATTATTGATTGTTCCTTTGGTGCAATGGAAACTACTACTGCTACTATTTTTAATGATATAATGCAATGCGACTCAAGGGGCTTTCTTGATAGAAATTATATTAATGTCAATGTCCACGAATTAATTCATCAGTGGTTTGGTAATTATAATATTTATACTAATGGACAGAATGTATGGACGAGCGAAAGTTTTGCAACTTATTATGCCAAGAAATTTGAGCAATATCAGCTTGGTGAAGATCAATACCAGTATGTCAGACTTGATGAACTTGCAAACGTCCTTGAAGCTGCTAAAAAAGACGATTATCCTGTCGGACACGGAAAGGGCGCCAGAGCAAGATGGTATCCAAAGGGTTCGCTTGTACTTGATATGCTTAGATATGTGATGGGGGAGGATGAATTTAAGCATTTTATCGCTTATTATCTTAATAAACATCAATATGCAGTTGTTGAAGACAATGATATTAAGGTCGCTATTCGTGAAGCTACTGGAAGGGCTATGGATTGGTTCTTTGATCAATGGATACATCGCGGCGGCGAACCTTATTATAAAATTGAATACAAGCAATTGGAAACTCTTAAAGGCGAAAGAAATACCCATATTTCAGTTTCTCAAATACATGAAACTAATAACCTCATCGGCTTCTTCAAAATGCCTATTGTCTTTGAAGTGTATTATAAAGACGGCAGTTTTGATTCTAAAACTCAATGGATTGAAAAAGAATATTCTGAAGTTATTATTCCTAATAAAGATAAAAAAGAAATCGCTTTTGTTTTATTCGACCCTAACAGGAATATTATTAAGAAACTAAGTTTTAAAAGGTCTTTTGATGAATTATCAGCTCAACTGCTACTTGCTAAAAATATGATTGATCGTTATGACGCTCTGCTTGAACTTAAAAACATTGATATTAATACCAAGCGTAATTTGCTAATTCAATCTTTCAATAAAGAGAATTTCTTTCTTATCAGGGGTGAAATTATCGCACAATTGGCAGATGACAGGGATGCTGCTGCTATAAATCTTTTTCGTAATGCTATTTATAGTAAGGATGTCAATACAAGGCGAGCAGTTGTCAATAATATTAAATCAATTGATGAATCTCTCAGGAAGGATTACGAAACTCTTCTTGCTGATTCGTCATATACTATTATTACTAATGCGCTTGAAAACTTAGCTTATAATTTTCCGAAGTATATTAATAATTACATAGAAAAAACTAAGGATGTTCAAAGCAGCATTGGAAATAATGTAAGGATAAAATGGTTAGAAATCGCATATAACAATAATAAAGACGAAAAAAATATCAAAGAACTTTACGAATATGCCAATATTAAGAGATTTGAAAGCTATACTGTGATGAATGCTATCAAGTCGCTCAAACGCCTCAACTACCTGAACGAAACCCTTGCAGCTTATCTCTTTGAAGATGCAGTTTACTGGAACTCACGCATTAATCCCGATGCCAAAGACGCTCTCGCCTTCTACTACGAACAAGACCAATACAAAAAACTCCTTAAAGATTTGTATGATAAATCAAACTCAATTATTAAAAATAGTCTTAAAGAAATTATTAAATAATATGCTGATTAATTTTTTAATTTTCTCTAATAATTCAGGAGAAAATGGAGGTTCATTTGAAAATGTACAATTGTACCAATGTGATAATTGTTAAATTGATTTTATAAATAGGGAAGTAACCCAAAAATATGAGTAAACATTATTCTTTTTGCAAACTAATTAAATTTTATACCAAATGAATAAAGATATATTATTTTTTGAAACACAAAAATTCAGACAATTATGGCTTTTATTTTTATTACTCAGTGTAGTGGGTATTACATTTATGGCATTTTTTATCCAGTTTGCAGGTGCTAAGCAACAGATTGAAAATCCAATAGACAAAGCAGGTTTATTAATATCTGCTTGTTTAATTGTGTTAATAACTTTGTTATTCTATTATGTCAGGCTTGAAACTCAAATCAGACGTGATGGCATTTATGTCAGATTTTTTCCTTTTCACATAAAATATAAATTTTATAATTGGGAGTCTTTATCTAAAGTATATATTAGGCAATATTCGGCTATAAAAGAATATGGCGGTTGGGGTTTACGTATCGGGTTTTTTAGAAAAGGAAAAGCTTTAAATGTCTCAGGTAATAAAGGACTGCAACTTGAGTTTACAAATAAAAAGAGATTGCTGATTGGAACAAATAAACCTGATGAATTAACTTCTATTCTCTCAAATCTTGGTCAATTAAAACAATAAGTTTTATCTCTTTTAAAAATAAAAAATTGATTTTGTAAAACTGAATTAGTCTATTAATCTGATTAATTCACAAATTTTGATGATGAATTATAAATCAATATTTTTAATAGCCACGACCTTTAGGTCGTGGAATAAGATTACTCCTGACAATCGGGCTTTAGCCCAATATTTATAAATAATTAAGGTTAAAAATTGTATTTTGAAAATCTTAAGTAAATAATATTATTTTTGCATTTGCAAACTCTTTTAATTTTATGTTTATGAAAAAAATATTCTTTGTTTTTATTATTGCTGTTGCAGCTTGTACGCCTGTTAAAATGGATATAAACAAGGCTAAGTCAGTTGTTGAAAACCTAATCAGGGATATTGACCAGGAGAAATATTCAGAGCTTTCAAAGTATTATACTTATGATTTTATTCAGGCTGAGACAATAGAACAAAGGACAGAGAAATTTAAGCAACTCAAACAGGCTAAAGGCGATTTAATAGAGTTTGTATTAACTGATAGTCTTAATGAGGCTAAATTAGCTGAAGCATTAAAAATAATTCTCACTTATAAAATCAAATATTCTAAAATCACAACTAAAGAAACTTTTGTTATTGTGCAGGATGAGGGTGACTACAGGGTGGCAAATCATTCGGTAGTATCTGTTGATAAAGACAAATAGTTTGTAGTTTATACCAAAAGAAAACCGGTTTGTACAAATTAAACTTTCAAATTATACAGGAAAAAACCTGTGATGGTTCAAAAATTTAAATATTAAATAAAATTATTATGAATACAACACCACCTAAGGAGAATCAAATATCTATTTTTATTAAAAGAAATGTTAAAAGTATAAATTTAGCCGAAATAATTTCTTTTATGATATTTGCAAGTGGTTTTCTTTTCTTTCTTTTCAATATAAATACTCTGAAGTTTTTTATAGTTATAGGTTCAGTGCTTTTAGCAATAGTATATTTTCTAAAATCATATCAGATATTTAATGCGCCGGTTGGATCTGTTGATAGTTTTTTCAATTCGGCTGCTTTTTATACTTTTATTAATAAAGTAGCTTGTTATTCTTTTGCAATTACTTCAATTACTATGTTAAGCCTTGTTTTTAAAACAATAAATACTTATACTTTTACTATAATACTAATTCCCTGTTATTTAATTATCATAATATTTACATTAATTTCTAACCTTAAAAATGCACAGACTGTCTTTTCATTTTCTTTTTATTTAAAGATTGTTATTGCTTTTCTGTTTTTATTATTTGCTGCTTTTAGAGCTGGAACCTTAATTTAAGTTGTTAATTTCAATAGAATTATTTTTTTTATAAGAGCTAAAATTAAGTTTTATAATTATCACTCATTACTTTATGTATCATAAAAATCAGAAACGAATTTTTATAAATATTAATTTGCAGATATTTATACCTGTATTGATTTTATTAGTGATCGGATTAATTGAGAAGGATAAAGCATTGATAATAGTATCAGTATTATTTTGCTTATTTATGATTGTTTTTATGTATAGTATCTATTTTATCTTGTTTTTCAGGGATAAAGATAAGGAATTTCAGGTTAAAGATAATTGTATTATTTATAAAAGCAAATACAGGCAGGCAGTTTTTACTAAGGAAGATATTTCCGATATACTCTATAGACCATATTGGGGAATGCCCTATTCTTATGTTGTTCTTTATTTAAAAGGTATGGATAATATCAGGGCTTCTAATTTATGTGTTGATTATGATTGTCTTATTAGTAAGTTACAAGATTGGGAATTAATAAAATAATTTACTGCTTTATGATAAAGAAAGTTCTCTATATTGTACTTCCTTATTTATTGACTTTTATATTTCTGATTGATGTTTTCCCTTATAAAATTGATTTACAGGATAAACTTCTATGTATTATTTTTTTTAATTTGGTTCCTTTATTAATTTTAATATTGCTTTTAATTAATTTTATTTATATTTTTCAATTTTATAAAATGATTAGTTGGACTTTTTTTATTGTTAATTCTTTATTTTTAGTTTATTCTATATATGTTATCTTATTTACTTTTATTATTGATTTATCAAGGAAATTTCCAGTTTGGAAAGATGAAAAAATATATTTATCAATTAAAGATAAAAACGATAAACTTATTGAACAAAAATTTTATTTAAGCTATTCGCATTTTGATTTCAGAATTAATAAAATGATAGAAATTACACCTAAGATAAGAATTTTGCAAAAAACCAATCTTAATGCACTTTCCGGTAAATGGATCCGTTATGACTTTAATACCAGACTAAAAGACACTGTTAATTTGAACAAATTTAAGTTAATTTATGAGTTTTACCAAGATGAAGATTATGAATACCATTGCTATCCATTAGTACCTAAATAATTTATTGATTCATCTGTTGCCCAATTCAGCCAGTTCTGCCGAAATTGCTAAAATTACCTTTACCTATAAAATCAAATATTCTAAAATCACAACTAAAGAAACTTTTGTTATTGTGCAGGATGAGGGCGATTATAGGGTGGCAAATCATTCGGTAGTATCTGTTGATAAAGACAAATAGTTTGTAGTTTATACTTTCTTAAGGGCATCTCTAAATACTAATTTTTTAACACAAAGAGCACAAAGGACTACCACTAAGAACACAACCGAGCGAAGCGAGCTCATAAGCACCTTTAAAAATTATTTAGTATTGCGCATAATAAAATCAAGACTTTGTGAACTTTGATTTATCTTTGTGAATTTTATGGTTAAGTGTTTTATAGAGTTATTAGAGATGTCCTTAAATAGTATTTATTCCTTTTTTTACATTAATAGTTTTAGAGCCTCCCTGCCATTTAAGTTTGAGGTTAAAAGCAGTGTTTGAGTATATTTTTATTTTTGGTGTATCATTTTTAGATTTTCTTTTTTTACATTGAAAATCTATTAAGCCTGATTTACCATAAGGATATTGTTTGATTCCAAATTCATCTGTTAAATTAATATCCCATATAATTTCGTTATTTGTAACAGAAGGTCTTATACCAAAAATATATTCTATAAGCACTGTAATTGGAACCAAGCCAATTACAGTGCTTATAGAATATATTTTTGGTATAAGACCTTCTGTTACAAAT
>JAGODS010000073.1 GCA_017998135.1 Bacteroidales bacterium | reverse complement strand
GAAGGCAAAATGATTGTACAGAAAATTTTATCTGCTACCGGCGGTATTGAACCTGAGAATAATGTTGTCTTTACTTCAATGTACGACGATTTTTACGGTGGCGATACCAATTCCGACTCTACAGCTACTGCCCCCGATTATAATAATTCAGACAAAAGCTGGTATGGTATAATTTATGAAAACACCTCTCTTGACAATGATTGTAAATTACAAAATGCTATTATCAGATATGGCATTATCGGAATAACTACTAATAGCGCAAGCCCGGTTATAACAAACTGTTATTTTGAAAATAATGGTACTGGTATTCTCGCCAACGCATCTTCAAACCCTATCCTGAAAAATAATAGCTTTAAAAACAATTTTAATTTTGCAGTTAATAATGTGGATAAAAGCTTTAATATAGACGCCTCAAATTGCTGGTGGGGTTCGCCTCTGGGACCTAAACACAGCAGCAATCCCACTGGAGACGGAGACGCTGTCAGCGACGAAGTTAAATTTACTCCCTTTATTAATAAAAACAGTAATAACCTGCAGGCTCTTGCCGGCGACGTAAGCCTTAACGGTATTATTCAGGCTTATGACGCTTCGCTCGCGCTTCAGAGTACTGTTGGAACTTACACCTTAAGCAATTTACAGAAACTCGTCGGAGATGTCAGTTTTAGTGGCGGAACAAGAGCCGTTACTGCTTTTGATGCTTCGCTTATATTACAATACACTGTGGGCTTAATTAATTATTTCCCTTCTGAAAGTATGCAGAAAAAATATATCTATCCCGACCCCGGCAGCAGTGCTATCAGCATAGGCAGTTATACTTTAATGCAGGACCAAACAGAATTTAGCCTCCCTCTTAGCCTTATTAATTCAAATAATCTTTTCTCCCAGCAGCTTACTCTTTCTTATGATAATAGCTTATTTGAAGCTGTTGATGTCATTGCTAACAGCAAGCAACTCTTCAGTTTCAATATTTCCGCCAATGAAGGGCTTATCTTTATTTCTTTTGCGGGCACCGAAGCTGTTAATATTGCTACAGATATTGCATTTATTAAGTTCCGCCTTAAAGACGATATTAAAAACATTCCGCCTTCTTCTATTGTCAAAGTTATTTACTTCCTTGCAAACGAAACTGATAAAACTCAATCTTCTATAGATGGAACTGTATTTTTTGCAGGTGAACCTACTATTATTAATTCGCAGGCTGCTAATCTGAATGCCCCTGTTAATATTTATCCACTTCCCTGTAATGGCAGCCTTAATATTGATTTAAACATTGATAAAGACAGCAAAGTATCTGTTTTTATTTACAAAATCACAGGGCAGGAAGTTTACAGACTGGCAAATGGACAAATAGGCATACGGGCATCCGAAAAATACAGTTTCAAATGGGATGGCAATGATAATTCGGGCAAAGCCCTGCCAGACGCTACCTATATATTGAGAATTAACTATGGCGATAAGTACCGGTCTCAAATTTTCCAGTTAATCAGATAATATTATTGAAACATTGGAGACTGCTCCTTTTAACAGGAGCAGCTCCCTGTTTGTTATTTAATTTATTAACTATTAACTTAATTATTATGAAAAAAATCATTTTATTCTTTATAACTGCTTTATTAATACTATATTCTCAACCTGCATTTTGTCAGACCTCAGTACTGCGTTTGCCCGACGAGAATATTGATTATTCGAATAGTATTGAAATACCCGTTATTGCTGACAATCTCTTAGATAATCTTAATATAGTTTCCTTTCAGCTTAAATTAAACTATGATTCTGATATTATCACTCCCGCTGCTATTATTACTAATGGCACCTTACTTAGCAATTTTGGCTCTGTTGAATTTAATTTTAGAGAAAAAAACTATATTTATTTATCTGTAGCAGGAACTAAGACCCTGAAAGGCAAAGGTACTTTATTGATTATTAAATTTAATATTAAAAAAAGCGGCTATTCGCCTGTCAGATTCTACTCAGACTGGGAAGGCAATATTATCGGCAGCTTTATCAACGAAGGTACAAGCTGGGGATCTCTACAAGATGGCAGTGTTAATATTAATCCTCTACCTGTTATCACTGTTACCCCGGATGAAGCTCTTGTTCTTAAAGGAGAAAAGCTACAATTTGATGTTTCCGGTGCTGTTGAACCATACACTTGGAAAACTACTGATAATTCTGTAGCTACAATTAATTCTTCAGGCTTGCTTACTGCTCTTAAACCCGGCAAAATTAAAGTGATTTGTATTGACAGTAAATTCGCTACTGATACAAGCGATATTATTGAAGTGCGTCCTCTACGCCTTGAAATACCTGAAGACTTGCAACAACAACAAGGACAGATTTTGGAAATACCTGTTAACATAAGTTCCCTTACAGGACTGGGCATTGTTTCAGGCTCTTTCACTTTTTATTATTGCTGTAGCGACTGGCTTAAATTTATTGATTTCAATAAAACAGCGACACTGCTGGCGCAAGGCTATACTATTAATATTAAAGATGATAAAAACGGAAGACTTAAAATAGCCTTCTTCGGCTCTTCCGCTCTCAGCGGCACAGGCACCTTATTAAAACTGCAATTCCTCGTTATTAACTCAGGCTCTTCTCAGATTAGAACCGAAAACGCTGTTTTCAATGAGGATATCCCTGCTATTAATGCTGCCGTTTTTGCAAACACCACTTATAATCCCTCTTTATCAGTTACTCCCGATATTGCAGCCTTATTTGACGGCGAGACCCTGCAATTTACTGCTGAAGGTGGCACGCCTCCCTATATCTGGGAAGTATCAGATAATAATATTGCATCCCTTTCGCAGGACGGCTTACTAACAGCAATCAGCGGCGGCTCAGTCGTTGTAACAGTTAAAGACGCTGCAGGCTTTACTGCTGCTTCCGGTAAAATTAATATTTACGACACCTATATCAATATGGCTGATGCCTTCGCTCTACCTGACACTCATTTAGAATATCCTGTTTTTATAGGGAAAACCCTGGCAGGCAAAAAAGTTTATTCCGCACAATTCAGTTTTTCTTATAACCCTGACGAATTAGAATTTTTTGATATTATCACAACAGGGACATTGTCGCAGGGCTGGGCTTTAGCTAAAAATACAGCTCCCGGACAACTTGTTATAGCTGTTTCAGGAACAACACCCTTTGATATTGCCGGCATTTTCTTTATACTTGATTTCAAATTAAATGCCAGCTTGGAAGTGGGTAATACTATTCTTCTCAGATTAGATCATTTTTTACTCAACGAAGGAGATCCCTTTGCTAAATTAGAAGGATATGGAAATATTAATATCTCAGATGGTAAAATATTTTCAATCAGCGGGCAGGTTAAATACAATCATTCGGACTCTACCCTGCTTGATAATATTCAGATAAAACTGCTTGACGAAAAGGATAATCTTATTGAAACAGCTATAACTGATGCTTCGGGTTATTATAATTTCACTAAACTTGCAAATGGCATCTATAAAATGGATATAAGTACAAGCAGACCCTCTAAAGGCATAACTCCTATTGATGCGCTTTTTGTAAACAGACATTATCTTAAAATTATTACATTAAAAGATAATCTCGTTAAAAAGGCTGCTGATATTACCAATGATAATAATATAACCCCTATTGATGCTTTATTCATCAACAGGCGCTTCTTAGGTATAATTAAAAAATTTCCTAAACCGGACTGGGTTTTTGATAATTCAAATATTATCATAGCAGATAAAGATGTTGTCCTTAAAATCAGGGCTATGTGTACAGGCGATGTCAATGGCAGTTATAAAGCAAAATGATTATTTAATTAATATAAATTATGGAAAAAGAATGCTGTCCAAAGTTTCAACCCGCTGATTGGGATGGGAAACTTGTAGAATGGTCTGAAAAAAAATTTATTAAAGCAAGCGTTTGCACTGCTTTTTATATGCCTCTTAACTTTGGTTCGGTTATGAGGAAAATAGATAAAAAGATAAAGGCGGCAGATACTAAAGTATCGGACTATCTTTGCCTTTCAGACCATACTTCCAAATGGAATATGGATATTTATCTTGCTGTTGATAAAGAAATTAAAGATGCTGATAATACCACCCTTTCGGGTAAGTTTCTTTGCAAAGTATATGAAGGACCTTTTAAAGATACCGGCAAATGGTGCGAGGATTTTAAAAAATACGCAGCAGAAAATAATCATATCATAAAAAAATGGTATATGTGGTACACAAGCTGCCCCAAATGTGCCAAAAAATATGGAAAAAATTATGTAGTGATTGTTGGAGAGATATAATTTTGGGTAGCGGGTAGTGAGTAGTGGGTAGTGGGTAGTGGGTAGTGGGTAGTGGGTAGTAAGTATTTGGTAGTGGGTAGGGACTATTGGGACGAAGCGTTGACGCTTAGCCTAACGGGAAAATTTAACCTCACCCTTACCCTCTCCTAAAATTAGGAGAGGGTAAGGGTGAGGTTTTAGAGATAACCATAATAAAAAAATATTAATAATTTTAGACTTTAAATTTTTCTTAGATTAGTCTTATATATAATAAATTAATGAGCAAACTATATATTATACCAACTCCAATAGGCAATCTGGAAGATATAACTCTCCGTGCTTTGAGGATATTAAAAGAAGTGGACCTTATCTTTTCAGAAGATACAAGAAAGTCAGGCATACTGTTAAATCATTACGAAATCCATTCTTCTCTTCATTCTTATCATAATTACAATGAACACGCTACACTTAAACATTATATAAACCTTATTAAAAACAGCGAATCTGCTGCCCTTATATCAGATGCAGGGACACCGGGTATCTCAGACCCCGGCTTCCTACTTGTTAGAGAATGTCTCAGAAATGATATAGACGTGGAATGCCTACCCGGACCTGTCGCTTTTGTTCCCGCTCTCGTTAACTCCGGTCTGCCTATAGATAATTTTTGTTTCAAAGGTTTTTTACCCTCTAAAAAAAGACAATCTAAAATTAAAGCTATTATAGATAGCGAATGCACTGTCGCCTTTTACGAATCCCCTTTTCGCCTCCTAAAAACTCTTGAGCAACTCGCAGAAGCCGGCGCTAAAGACAGAAAGGCAAGCGTTTCCCGCGAACTGACCAAAATATATGAAGAGACTGTCAGAGGTACTGTTGAAGAAATATATAATTATTATAAAGATAAAACTATCAAAGGCGAAATTGTAATTGTCATTCAAGGCAAAGAGTAAAATGCTAATTTAGAATAAAACAGTTTATGACAATGAATTACAGAAAAACTATATTTCTTATTTTTTTATCATTATTTGCACCTTTATTTTTATTAGCCCAATATAAAGATATAGTAAAGATAGAAAACACATATTATACTTCCTGGTTTTCGGCGTCAGCTCGCATTCCTGAACTTGTCAGCTACAGCCTCACTAAAGAAATGCTTAGTTGCTCCAAGCCTGTTAAAAGAACAAACAGGTTTAAACCCGACCCTAAATTCAGCAACATAACCAACATCGGAAGAAGCTACAAAAAAAGCGGTTACGACAGAGGTCATAATATGAGTGCTGAAAATAATAAATGCAACCTTAGCGCAATGAATGAATGCTTTTACTATTCAAATATGACGCCGCAACCACATAGTTTTAATGCAGGCAAATGGAAAGATCTTGAGATGTTGGAGAGAAAAGAAGCTGAGAAAAAGGGTAAAATTATTGTTACTATCGGCAGCATCGGCAAAACTGCTGCTATTGGCGATGATAGCGTTGTCGTGCCTCAATTTATGTGGAAAGTGATTTATATCCCTTCTGAAAAAACTTATAAATGCTGGTATTTTCCTAATAAAGCCGAAAAAGGCAAAGTTTTGGATGATTATAAAAGCACCCTGCAATCAATCGAAAAAAACGCCAATCTCACTTTTAAAGATGGTATCGTTACGAAATAAATTGAACTAAATAATTTTATACCTAAATATTTAAACATTTATATACTGAATTATTCTTCCAACAGCAAAAGACAACAAACAAAGGGTTTTTCTCCCCTATCCTGAAACGTTGGAGAGACTTAGGTTGTGGTATATCGGCTCCTTAGCGGTTTGAGTTTTCTTGACTTTATGAATGCACACTAACTAATCATTTTATTACTATTTTGAGAGTCCACAAGAAATGAAATTAATAAAAATACACAAATAGGGATATAATGAGGTATTATGGGGTATATTCTTAATATTCTCCCTATTTTATTTAGCTTCCATAGTAATTCATATTATTTTTGCATTATTAAACCTTAAATCTTATTATTATGGCTAAAGTTATGAATTACTCGCTTTATTCTATGTTAAGCGGTAAATTAGGCGATAAAATCTTTTATCACAGAAAATTTGGAAATTCTGTCTCTCAAATTTCTAAAAGAAAAAAGAACAAATCTTCTTTCAGTGAAAAAGGTATGAAAATCTTTATTTACATCTCTAAACAATGGCAATTTATCTCTGAAAAACAAAGAAAAAATTGGCTTATTTTAAGTAAAAAATATTTTAAGAAAAACAAAATGGGCTATACTTACAATATGTCTCCCTACAATTTATTTCTTATGATTAATTATAACAGGTTTATGATTAATGAACCTTTTATGGAAAATCCCCCTGATAAAATCCCTTTGATTAATAAATTCTATTTTGATAATATTAAAATTTCTGTTCTTAATAGAAAATGGTCTATTAATATTAGTCTTAAAAAGTTTGATAATCCTGATTTTAAAATTATTCTTTTTGCTTCTAAACCCAGATCCGCTGGTCTATTCACTTCAAAACAGGATTATAGAAAAATTGCTGTCTTAGACTGCAAACATCTTTTTGATAAAAACTTAGCCCCTTTATACTTTGATATCTTTAAAATTAATCTGCAACCTGGTAAAAAAATATTCTTCAAATTTAAACCAGTTCATATTCATACTGGGTTTGATGGCAAAATCTTCTTCGGCTCAGCTATTTGTGAAGGTAATCAAATTATTAAACCCTTCTCAACTCCCATTAACCAAAAACCTTCTTCAAATATCCTTACCAAATTCCTCAACCTCTTTAAATAAAAGCCCCTCCACCTAAATCCTCCCTGTTAATCTTAGGCAAAGCTGCACCGGCATTTTTTTCTCAGTTAGCCTGAAATATAATCTGGTGCAGGCAAACGCCCTTTGTTAAAAAAATATTATAAACCTTTGCCATACCCTTATTTTTTGAGAATAACACCATAACTATGCGAACCGAAGCGAAGCGAGCTCACGAGCACCTTTAAAAACAATTATATATTGCGAGTAACCGATCTCATAAGCACCTTTTACTTAGCGAACTAAGTGAAACGTTTTCATAAGCTCCTTTTAAATTAGTAAATATTGCGAATAACCGACCTCATGAACACCTTTAAAATAATATATGGAGTGAAAAAATCAATTAAATGTTGCGAGTAACCGATCTTATAAGCACCTTTAACCGAGCGAAGCGAGCTCTTGAACTCCTTTAAAATAATATATGAAGTTAAAAAATTCAATTAAGATTGCACATAAAAAATTAATCGCGTTCATAACTGAAAGGATTTAAACCAACCGTTTTATCAATGTCTCTACAAGAACATTTTTTTAATATATTTTTGAATATTATTAGGTAAGAATAACAATAGTATATTTAAAAATTATACTATTTTTGCATAAAATATTGAAAAAATACATTTATTTATGAAATATTATTTTTCAATTTAATGCTAAAACACAGAATATTATGAACGTCAATTAACTTAAAAGTTAATTTTTTATTGCTATTATTAAAAATATGTATAAATTTGCAGTCATCGAAAAATTAAATGATTTCACATTTACAAAGGTTAAATATTATTCCATTCGTTATAATAATAATGATGTTAATGAGTTTCTCGATTTTTTAAATAGAATGGAAGATCAAAAAGATATTATTGATGACTTAAATAACTTAATTATTTGGATAGAAGAGTTAGGGGAAAAATATGGAGCATTGGAAAAATTTTTCAGATCTGAGGCTATTGACGCTAATACTTCTGCTTTACCTCCCCCTAACAAAATTATGCAAACACATAAAATAGAATCCAAAAATTTAAGATTATATTGCCTGAGAGCTAATGAATCAGTTGTTTTTTATTTAATGGAGGAATTAAAACAAAACGAGAAGCAAAAGATTGTCCAAATGTTCAAAAATACATAAAACAGGCAAATAAAATAACAAAAGCATTAGATAAGCTATTTATAAATAATGAATTGCAATGGAATAATTCTTATACCGATATAATATTTAATAATGATTTAAAAATAGAAATATGAAAAAGAATAAAGAAAATGTTGTTCAAAGAATACGGGATAGAATAAAACCTGAAAATAGAATTTTTGTTCAGAAAAATCTCCAAATTTGCAATCAGATAACTTGCATTCTTAAAAACAACAATTGGTCTCAGAAAGAATTTGCTAATCAATTAGGCAAAAATGAAAGCGAAGTTAGTAAAATGCTTTCAGGTTTACATAATCTCACTCTTCAAAGTATTACCAAAATGGAAGCTGTATTGGAGGAAGAGATTATTATTACTCCGATTTTCGCTTCTGAAAAATACAAGCAATATACATATATAGCTTATAACTCTAATAAAAATTGTAAAAAAATTGAATCCGGTTATAGCCAAAAACAAATATCCATTAATGAAAATTTAAAAATAAAAAACCAATCATATCAAAAAGCCGTATGAATACAATTATTCCCAAACTTATCAATATATTTCAAATAAATATTAATAAAATTATTATTACTGCTACTGATGACACTTTAAATAAAGGGCTTAAAGCAAATGAGCTTAAGATGGATTTTTTTCATAATACTGCTTTTAATTTTAACAAAAAAAACATCAGAATTAGATTAATAATAATTATTGATGCTTTTGATAAACAAAATAATGAATGCGGTATTCACTTTGAATACGAATTTGAATTCCATTTACATATAGAGAACCTTGAAGAATTTATTATAAAGAAAAAACGTCAAAAACAAATTGATAGCTATTTAGGTGCTACATTATTGGGAATTGTTTATTCTTCAGCTAGAGGTATTATTTTTGAAAATAGCAAAAATACTTTGTTAAATGGAGTGATTCTCCCTGTTATTGCTCCTGATGAACTACTCAAAAAAACCTACTAATTGTTCTATATCAGTAAAATCTTTTTATTTATATTGTAGCTATAATGTTTCGCATTTAAAAAATGTGAAACATTTAATCAGATTTAAATCTCCTTTTAACTGCTCGCCGAGTTTAATCCACCCTAACGATGACCTGTTTATTCCTGATAATTTTTAAATCTTATTTATTTTTCATTAAACCTTAGTAGAATTACCTATTATACAAACAACTTTCAACCTTATTTACCTATAATTTTATCTCGTAAAAAAATTCAAAATTAGCACTTTCCCAAATCATATTCGTATCCTTGCAATAAAAATTTTCTCAATCCCTTATGTCCCTTATGTCCCTCAATGCTTCTTTATGTCTCTTTGTTTTATAGTGTAACCTTTTTTTAGGACAGTTAGTTAAGGTGGATTATAAACCCTTAAATACAAAAATAATGGATAAGAAAATAAAAAGAAAATTTAGTTCGGATTTTAAAGCTAAAGTAGTAATAGAAGCATTAAAAGAAAGACGAACCATTGAAGAACTGGCTCAGGAATATGAGCTACATCCAAATCAGATAGGTAAATGGAAGAAAGAGTTTTTAAGCAAAGCTTCGGGCATATTTGAAAATGGAGAAAGTACTGGAACCGACAAAAAGCGACAAGAGTCTGTTTTAGAGAAACTCTATTCTCAAATAGGAAGACAGAAGGTTGAGATAGATTTTCTAAAAAAAAAGTTGTACTAAAACCATTAGAAGAAAGGCGGACAATGATAGAAAGAGATTTTGATTTAAGTGTCAAACGACAATGTGAGTTATTGCAGATACACAGGAGCGGCTTATATTATAAACCGACAATAGAGAGCGAAGAAAATCTTACCAGCCTACGTATTTTAGATGAACAATACCTAAAAACGCCAGAATAAGAAAATTACAGAAGCTATTAACTAAAAATGCTTACTCAATCAATCATAAGAGGCTAAGGCGTTTAATGGAAATAGTAGGCTGGCAAACAATATACGTTATAT
>JAGODS010000072.1 GCA_017998135.1 Bacteroidales bacterium | reverse complement strand
TAAAGCTACGACAAAGCATAAAAAATTTTAACTTGGGGCAAAATTAATAAATTTTTTGAAACAGGTTATTTTTTTATTGAATTTTTCATATTTTTTTTAAAAGCATATTTAATACATTTAATCTTAATAGATTAACAATTTATTCTCCGAAAATATTTAACTTTATTTTTTTTAACATAAATAAGGTTATTAAAAAAAAAGTAACTACCCGGCAGTTGATTAATAAGAAATGATAAAGCTTTTAACCTGAATAATTCATACAAAAATGTTAAAAATTAGAGTTTCCCGCAGATAACGCAGATAAACGCAGAAAAAAATAAGTAACTACTCAGCAGGGTTAAATTAATGATACTAAATGAATTGATAAAAATATGTTTAACCGCAAAGTATCGCAAAGTTAATCGCAAAGTATCGCAAAGTTTTATATAATAATGTATTACGATTCTATTGTTAATAAGTATTATTTTTGTAATAAATCGTAATAAGTTAATTGTTAACGACATAAAGCTGCTGAGTAGTTACAAAAAAAATCTATTTTAAGCTTTATCAGCCTTAATAATTTTGAAAAAGGTATTAATGATTATTTTCAGGTCGGTAAAGAGACTTTTCTCTTTAATATATTTTAAATTAAGTTGGAGTTTAGCGGGCATAATTATATTAATATATGCGTATTCAGGATTAGATTCGGATTGTAGTATTGCGGCTTCTTGCGAATAATATTCCAGAGTTGCATAATCGGTTAAACCGGGTCTGACGGATAAAACATTTCTTTGTTCCTCAGTATATAAATCAACAAAATTAGGGGTTTCGGGTCTGGGACCAACAAAACTCATATCACCAATAAAGATATTCCATAATTGAGGCAATTCGTCAATTTTGTATTTTCTCAGGAAATAACCTGATTTTGTAATTCTTCGGTCGTTATTTCCAGATGTAAGTAAACTAAGTTTATCTGCATCTGTGAACATAGTTCTGAACTTAAAAATAAAGAAAAAACGACCTTTTTTGCCCACACGTTTCTGTTTATAAATTACCGTACCTTTGCTGTCAAATTTTATTATAAGAGACACAATAATAAAAACAGGAAATAATAAAATCAAAGCAAAAGCGGAGAGAAATATGTCAAAAAGCCGTTTAATCATTTCTTAAATAAATTTTTCAACAGCATTAGCGACAGTATCAGCAACCTTTAAAAGATTCTCATCAGTTAAGTCATAATAAACAGGCAGAGATATGGCAGAAGAATAATTTTTATATGTTTGAGGGAAATCAATTATTTTATAACCTAAAGAAGCATAAAAACTAAGTAGGGGTAATGGAATAAAATGAACATTAACAGAGACCTCATTATTAAATATTTCGCTAATTATCAGGTTTCTCTTATCTTCTGAAATGTTTTTAATTCTTAATAAATAAATATGAAAGGATGTCGTTTTAATTTCATTTTGATAAAGAGGGATACAAGCCCATTTATATTTGCTAAAAAAATGGGTATAAAATTGAAAAATATGATTTCGTTTAGGTAGCATATCTTTATCGTATCTCTCAATTTCAACAATGCCCATAGCAGCCTGAATATCTGTCATATTACATTTGTAGCCCGCCTCAATAACATCATATTGCCAACTCCCCTTTTGGGTTTTAGCAAGAGCATCTTTAGTTTGTCCGTGCAATGATTTTATACACAATTCTTTGTATATAGCTTCATTATCTAAAGGAGCGGGTAGGTTTAAGCATACAGCGCCTCCTTCGGCTGTAGTCAGGTTTTTTACAGCGTGAAAGGAAAAAACAGTTATATCTGTCAAAGAGCCGGTTTTCTTTCCTTTATATATAGCTCCTAAGGAATGCGCAGCATCTGACATAACTAAGATTCTACCTAAATTGTCCTGTAACTCATTTCCAGGACAAAACATTTTCTTTATATCCGGTCTGCTTACTAATTTATTAATCTCGTCGTAATCACAGGGAAACCCGCCTATATCAACAGGCATAATAAGCTTAGTTTTAGAAGTTATAGCTTTTTCAATCGCTTTAACAGAGATATTAAAATCTTCGTTTATATCAACCATAACTGGCTTAGCACCGCAATGAACAACAACATTGGCAGTAGCACAATAGGTATAAGCAGGAATTATAACTTCATCACCTTCTTTAACACCAAACCAACGCAGTATTAGCTCCAGTCCGGCAGATGCGGAATTGAGGCACAAAGTTGAGCGGCAACCTGTATATTCTGTTAATTTCTTTTCAAATAGCTTGGTCTTAGGTCCAGTGGTTATCCACCCGCTTTTTAAAACCTCTTCAACGGCTTTTATAATTTTTTCATCTATACGGGGAGGAGAAAAAGGTATCATATCTTTTATATTATTTATTTAAACTAATCTTTAGGGTTTTCAATTATTATTAAATATTCAACTAAAAACAAAAAATATTCGGGTTATCATTCATTTTTCATTTCTTTAAACATTTTATAAATAAGACCGTCAGCAAGTCCTATTCTTGGCACATTAATTTTTTCTATTCCTGTTGTTTTCAATATCTCAAGATATATTCGTGCAGCCGGAACTATTACGTCTGCCCTGTCTTCACGCAATCCATATCTTATCATACGTTCCGAAACACTCAATTTATCCAGATTATTGTAAATTTCTGCCAATTCTGAAAATAAAATAGTGTTTTTCAAAGGATCAGCGAACATTTTCGCTATTTTATTAATATTCCCTCCTGTTCCGATGCAATATATGTTATTAGAATATACAGATAAGCCTTTTAAAAACTTTTCAAGTCGCTCCCATTCTTTTTTTTCAACTTTCTCTTCAAGCAACCTAATAGTCCCTATATTAAAAGATGCAGATGATATTATTCTTTTCTTTTCAAGTATTGATATATCGGTACTACCGCCACCAACATCAATATACATATTATATTTAGAGTTAGATTCGGTAATAACATTATTCATTTCTTTAATAATGTTGGCTTCTTCAATCCCATCAATAATTTTAACTTCAATACCTGTTTCTTTTTTAATTTTTTTAATAATCGCTTTATTATTTTTGGCTTCCCGCATCGCTGCAGTAGCATAAGCAGTATATGCAACGGGCTTATAAACATCTATAAGCAATTTGAAAGCTTTTAATGTTTTTATAAGCATCTTACTTCTTTCCTTTGAAATAAAGTTATCTTTAAAAACATCCATACCCAGCCTAACAGGTATCCTTACCAGTGTAGCTTTTTCGACGTGGGTTCGTCCTTCTGATAAATAAGCATTTGCAAATAATAACCTTACTGCGTTTGAACCTATATCTATTGATGCTAAAATCATTTATTCTTTCTTTAAGTGTTTAGGGAAAACTCTAAAAAGTTCTTTACTTTTGCATTTTGAAATATCCTGCCATTGTTTAATAGCAAGACTTATAGCTACTATGCCTGAAGTAGGCAAATTATCTAACTTCTCTTCAGTAAAATTATTGGCAAAATAAGTAAGAGTAGGATTATGTCCTACAAGCATTAAAGTATTTATTTTGTCAGATATCTCAAAGAAAAGGTCGTAAATACTACTTTCATCTGCATAATATAAATCTTTTGTTATTATTATATTTTCAACAGGAAACCCTATTTCGGAAGCTAAAATAATAGCAGTATCTTTTGCGCGTTTGGCAAAACTACTTAAAACCATATCTGGTTTAATCTTTTTCCTGGCAAGATATATACCAACTAATTTAGTATTTTCTTCTCCGCTAAACAACAACGGTCTTTCATTATCCGAAATCCCCGCCTGCTCCCAGGAAGATTTGCCGTGTCTTGCAATATAAAGAGTTTTCATATTCTAATTTTTTACAAAATTATTCTTTTTATTGTCTCGGTTAATAAATTTTTACTTAAATTTTCAACGATTTATTAACAATTTATCAGGCTTATTAAATCAATTCCCTGAAAGTTATAAAAGCTAACAGACCTGCTCCGTAATTCAGGCTGTTTTCATCAATGTTAAAATTGGAAGTATGCAGGTTTGCAGTAATTCCTTTTTCTGTATTTCCAACTCCAATCCTGTAAAAACAGGAAGGAATAAGTTGTGAATAATACGCAAAATCCTCAGCAGTCATTCGCATATCTAATTCTTTAACCTTAGCCTCGCCTAAATAATCAACCGAATAATTGATACATTTATCCGTCAATTCTAAATTATTTACCAAGTACGGATAGCCCTTATCAATTCTGACTTTTGCTTTAGCTCCCATACTTTCAGCTATTCCGGTAACCATTTCCTGTATCTTAATATGAGCTTTAACACGCCATTCCTCACAAAAAGAACGTAATGTTCCTTGTAGGTTCACTTCGTCAGGTATGATATTGGTTTTGCCATCAGCAATAAAGCTGCCGAAAGAAAGCACTGTGGGAATTGAAGGAGGGGCAGCCCTGCTGACAATCTGCTGAAGAGCAACAATTATCTGAGCAGCAATTAAAACAGGGTCTATATTAAGGTGGGGAGTAGCGGCGTGCCCGCCTCTGCCAGTAACAGTAATATATACTTCATCAGTTGAAGCCATAAATTTACCGGCTCTAAAGCCAACATAACCACATTCAAGCTCAGGCAAACAATGCTGACCAATAACAATATCAGGTTTGGGATTTTCGAGCACTCCTTCCTTAATCATTTGCAAAGCACCACCGGGAAATTTCTCTTCAGAAGGTTGAAAAATAAGTTTCACAGTACCAGAAAAATCTTTTTTAAATTCGTTTAAAATCTTAGCAGCGCCGAGCAGGCAGGCTATGTGCATATCGTGTCCGCAAGCGTGCATCACACCTTCATTTATAGATTTGTAGGGCAGCTCATTAGTTTCTTTAATAGGTAATGCGTCCATATCAGCTCTTAAAGCAACAACGCGCTTAGACAGAGATTTTTTTTCCCCTTCAATAATACCTAAAATACCTGTAACAGCAATTCCGCTTTTATATTTAATACCATACTCATCAAGTTTTGCAGCGATATAAGCGGCAGTATTAAATTCCTCCATAGCCAGCTCAGGATGCTGATGAATATGTCTTCTGATTTCAACAAGTTCTTCAAATATTTCTGAAACTCTCTTTTGGATTTTTTCTTTAAACTTTTCCATTAATTATTATTTTTGTTAATATCTATAAAAAACAAATCAATTATCTTCCGCCCATTTATGCAAAACAATTAAAGCCCATATACGGTTGTAAAGATAATCATTTTTACCTTCATAATATAAATTTTTAATTTTATCCACTTTATTAAAATCCACAAAA
This sequence comes from Bacteroidales bacterium, assembly GCA_017998135.1. Lineage (GTDB taxonomy): Bacteria > Bacteroidota > Bacteroidia > Bacteroidales > JAGODS01 > JAGODS01. The sequence goes on along the minus strand of JAGODS010000072.1, from coordinate 4,896 downwards.
GCGTGCTTATTAATGACAGATTCAGAAAGATAAGCATCGGTAAGATATTTAAGCTCATTTTTCAACCAGCTAATTAGAGGTATAGCGAAGCCCCACTTAGGTCTGCGGAAGAATTCTGAAGGTATATAATTATATAATAATTCTTTAAGAAGATATTTCTGAATGCCCTTATTAATCTTTAACCCGGGCGCTAAATTCAAAGCAAATTCAACAATATTATAATCTAATAAAGGTACCCTTGTTTCCAGCGAATATTTCATGCTCGCCCTATCAACCTTAACTAATAAATCATCTTTTAAATAATACTTTAAATCAAATAAAGCCTGATTCTCTGCAGCATTTAAACGCCTTGGCAAATGAGAAAAATTCTCGTCAAGACCAAAATCAGAATAAAAATCCTTGTTAATAATGTCTCTGATTTCCTTTTTTGTAAATAAATACTGTTCCTGAGAAAAGATATTGCTTTTAATACTATTAATATTATCGTACCTGAATAAATTAGCAGCCCTTTTATATTTGCTATCGGCTAAGGATAAAAGACAGGCAGCGGGGTAGCGCAATGCTTTAAACATAGGATTGGCAAATCTCTCTGCCCAGTTATAGGCACCATATCCGTGAAAGAGTTCATCACCGCCATCACCTGAAAGGGTCATAGTTACATACTGTCTTGCAAGTTTACTAACTAACATTGTAGGTATAGCAGAAGAATCAGAATATGGTTCATCATAAAGCCTTGTCATATCATCAGCGAGTTCCAGGGCATCTTTATAGGAAACAATAAATTCATAATGCTCCGTGCCAAGAAAATCGGCTATATTTTTTGCATACTTAGCTTCATTAAACTTAGACTCGCTAAAACCAATAGAGAAGGTTTTGAGCTTTTTATCAGTCAATTTGCTGGCAACTGCAGTAACTAAGCTTGAGTCAATTCCTCCACTTAAAAAGGTACCATAAGGGACATCACTAATTAACCTGTATTTAACCGACTTCTCAACTAACAGCCTGAGTTCGGTTTTAGCTTCGTTATAATCGCTATATACTTCGGAATTAATTTTTTTCTCTATATTCCAGTATTTATTTATATCAATTTTATTTTCGCTAATTACAGCGTAAGAAGCGGAAGGAAATTTATATATATTATTGTAAATTGTCAGCGGTTCAGGTATATAGCCAAGATAAAGATATTCATTAATAGCTTTTTTATTGATTTGCATATTAACTCTAATAGCGTCAATTTGTAAAAGGCATTTTAACTCCGAAGCAAAAACAAACATATTATCTTTTAGAAAATAAAATATAGGTTTTATACCCATTCTGTCTCTGAAAAGGAAAAGATGCTGCAACTGCGTATCAAAAATAGCTATAGCAAACATTCCGTTGCATTTATTAACAAAATCAGGACCCCATCTAACAAAAGCTTCAATAATTACTTCAGTATCCGAAGTAGTATTAAATTCTATTTCTAATTCTTTGGCTATTTCTTTAAAATTATAAATTTCCCCATTATATACTGCGACATATCTTTTATTATGCGACCACATTGGCTGATTAGCCTGCACTGACAAATCTATAATACTTAAACGCCTGTGCCCCAATCCAACCGCACCAGAATAATAATAGCCGTAAGCATCAGGACCTCTGTAATTGATAACATCAGACATTCTTTGCAATTCCGCCTCGCTAATATTAATATTCAGACTAAAAAAACCAGTGATCCCACACATATTTTATTATGTATTTGTAAATAGAATAAAATTAAAGTTTGCAAAGATATATAGAATTAACCTGATTTATTCATAAAAATAATATAAATTAATGAGTTAAACCTTATTGAGCCGGGGAAAAAAGTAATAAGGTATTATTAGTGTGCATCAATAAACTTTTAAAGTTTCAACCACAAAGAATTAACACAAAGGAATACCTCACCTCATCTCCTAAAATAAGGAGAGGGAGGACGATGTAAATTAATCGGGTTATTATAAAAAGAATTTTAATGAAAACTAATTTTATAATTATTCAACAAATGTTTTAACCACTAATTTTTATTTATAAGCAATAATAGCTGTTTTCTTAAATTGTTTTTTAGAACCTTTTAGATTAAATATTTCCATATATATAATGTAAATACCTGCAGGAACTTTTTGATAATTATCATCCATTCCATTCCAGAAAAATATCCCTTCAGTACCTAAAGTTACATTATTAAGAAGCAGTCTGACTCTGCGTCCCTGAGCATCAAAGATAGTGAGCATCCCTGTATAATCGCTTTCTAAAAACCTGTAACTAATAGATAAAACATCATCTTTACCATCATTATCCGGAGAAAATATTTCGGGATATATATTTAACTCATTGCCTTTATCATATAGCTCAACAGCCTGCGAGTTTCTGTAAGCGGGTGTGGCGTATCCGGCGCTTTCAGCAGCCGAATGCCAGTTATTTTTATCAAGTGAAGAAATATTAAAATTTATACGCTCAAGGGATACACCCTTTCTACTGCTTAAAAGAGGATAATGCATAGCTGCATTATATTCCATTATATCAATAATATATTCATTCCTGTTAGCAATAACTACTATACCTTCATCATTATTATATTGAGGGAAAGACTTCATCTTAATAAAACTATTAGGGTTTTTAGTTCTGTATTGTTTCTTAATCTTATCTGGTCTTGTAGTTAAAACATAATAAGTAGCGGGAAAGATTAAATAACTTTCATCTGAAACGGGCGCGGGCGAGACTAATCTTCCGGTAATTGAATCAAAATTGCATAATAACAAATATTTCAAATCTAAAACCCTTTTAGACAGATTATATATTTCAACAAAATCAACGCCATCACTAAAAGGATTACTAAGAATTTCATTAATAATAATATCATTTTTTTTAATAGTATCAGGTACTGCAAAAGAGACAGCGCTTAAATTATCAACATAATTACCCGCCCAATCCTTTAAAGAGTCACTGATTACTAAATTATAAATTATACCCGGTTTTATAAGATTCTTAAATTCAAGTATCACTTTATCATAATAGGGAGGGCAAAGTTTAATATTTGCAGGTAAGCCCAAATCATTATCACAGTAATAATAATCAGTATTTATAAGACTTGTACTATCTATTCCTTCACTAAAATTAAGCTTTATTGTTTTATTGTCTATATATGCTATTCTATATAAAAAGGGAGAAGTTCTATCAGCATTAGCAGCAAAAACAGAATTTTTGCTACCAGGTGTTCCGCCTTTAAAATCCTTGGAAGCCGCCCAGTTATTTGCATCATTTGCTTTGTTATCAGGGTCAATTCTCTCAATAGCCCAGCCTCCTTCCTTCTTATAAGAATCCCTGAATAATTCAATATTAAAATCTATAGCTGAAATAATTCTACCTGAATTATTATAAAGAACAATATCGGCATTTTCATTATTAATTGAAAAAGAAGTAAATCCATAAAAATTGCCATATTTTTCAAATTCAAATTTAGCTTTCTGATTGCTTAAAATTAAATAAGCTTTAGGAGCTATAAAAGCTTGGTCTAAAAGCATTATACTATTACCTGTGCTGATTGACCAGCTTTTTAATGTGATAGTATCGTCGGTTCTGTTATATAATTCAATATATTCATACTCTGGCAATCCGACAACAGGGGAAGGATCGCTCATTATTTCACTTATTACTATATCTCCAAATGAACTTTGAGCAAAAAGACCTGTAAATAAAAAATTAAATAATAATAAAAGTAAAGTAAATGTACGAAAAAACATAGTATCATTCCTTTAATAAAAATCTTTCAGTATAAATTTCCTTATCAATAATAATTTTGACGAGAGCAAGCTCAATACCTTCAAAAGCAGCATTAATAGATAAGGTATTACCAAAAACTTCTTTCCATTCTCCGGTAATCCTGGAAGATTCATGGATATGACCATGCAGAGTGATAAGCGGCTGTTTATCATCAATAAGGTTTTTAACTGCAATACTGCCCACATTAACATCCAGAGGCACAGAGTCATATTTGATACCGTCAAGTGCTGCCCTGTCTAATTTTGTCTTATAAGGCGGGGTATGAAATAAGAATATCGCCTTACTTAAATCATTCTCTCCGACAAGTTTATCCAGGTCTTTTTTAATAGTATCCCATTGAAAATCTTCATTATCAATATCAACAGTTTTCAACCCCTCTGCAGGGTGAATACAGCCTGGATCAACATATCTTGAAACATCATATTTCTCCCAGTCTTTTAAGCGGAAAGGTGTAGGCGGCACATAACTATAACCATAAAAATCATAACCTTTCAGAAAAGTTTTCCTGTTATGTAAATATTTCCATAAACCTTCCGTTTCGGCAGCTTTAATTTGATTTTCAGCAGTTCTAACGTCATCATTTCCTAAAATAACAAGGATTTCAGGATATTTATCCCTAAGCTTATCTTTTAAAACTCTTAATTTTTTTAATAAATAATTTTCAATAAAATCCTCAATTACTATATGCTGACCTGTTTTATTAACTCTGAAAGGGTTAGGTAATATATCGCCTCCAATAAGAACTATATCAGGTTTTTGACTTTCAATTTCTTTAAAAAGTCTGCTATATCTTGAGAGATTTCCGTGTAGATCCGTTACAAAAAAACAAGTTAACAAATTTAATATATTTTATTAATAAATGTTTATCCCTAAAGTTAATTTTTAAATTTAAATCGCTAAAACGCCAGGATACAAAGAAGAAAAATTTAAAAAAATTTATAGATGGATAATATTAGTGTCCATCTATAATATTGAATTTGCTTATCTATTATTTGTTTTATCTCTGTGTATTCCTGCGTCTTCTCTGTTTAATTTTGTATAAAAATTTAAAATTCTGTCTTTAGAGATTAACAATAGTTATTAAAGTTAGCCTGA
>JAGODS010000071.1 GCA_017998135.1 Bacteroidales bacterium | reverse complement strand
ATAAAATTAGAGCAGCCTGAAAAGACTGCCCTAACCGAGCTGGAACTTGTCCGCTCTTAGAATTTTGATTGTGTTTGTAAATGCAAAATTAATTATTTTTTGCAATTATTAACACAGAATCTTTGCGGTTAAGAAATTTAAACTCGTTATATATATTTCTATTCTTCAATATACTTTTCAATATTTTTCAAAATATAAGCAGTTGCACCAGTATTGTTTGCAACATATTCACCAGAAATAACGGAAACCTCATTCCTAAATTCTTCATCATAAATCAACTTTTCAACTATTTGCGAAAGACTTTCTGAATCCGACACCTTGAAAGCACTGCCTAATTCTATCAAATCAAGAGCTTCACGGAATTTATGATAATTAGGTCCGAATAAAACAGGGATTGAAAATACGGCAGCCTCCAGAATATTATGAATTCCTTTACCAAATCCACCACCTATATAGGCTATATCTGCATATTTATAAAGATGAGACAAAAAGCCTATAGAATCAATAATCAATATATCATAAAGATTTACATTTTCCTCCGAAGCCAGGCTCAACCTAATAGCTTGCTGCGGAAATAATTCTTCAATTTGCCTGATATGCAAGCTGTCCACCTCGTGTGGAGCAATTATAAGTTTTATTTTACCTTTAAATTTTTTAAACATTACTGCTATTATCTGCTCATCCTTTTGCCAGGTACTACCTGCGATAAACACAGGTTTTCCTGAAGCAAATAATTTAACAACAGGAAAATCCCTGTTTGCTTCTAAAACAGCATAAACCCTGTCAAAACGAGTATCGCCTGACACACTAATTTTGTTAATACAATTATCAATTAACAATTGCTCAGACTCCTCATTCTGAACAAAAATATAAGTAATTTTCTCTAATTGTTTTTTTGCCCAGCGACCATAGCACTTAAAGAAATAATGATTAGGACGAAAAATAGCTGACACAGCAAAGACAGGTATCTTATTTTTATGAAGGCAGTTGATAAGATTAAACCAAAACTCATACTTCACAATAAAAAAGGCAAGCGGCTTGACTATATTAACAAATCTCTCAGCAGCAGCAGCAGTATCTAAGGGCAGGTAATAAATAAAATCAGCTCCCTTATAATTTTTTCTTATTTCGTATCCTGAGGGAGAAAAAAAAGTGAGCATAATTTTTATATCAGGATAAAGCACTCTGAACTGCTCAATAAGGTTACGCGCCTGCTCAAACTCTCCTAAGGAAGAACAATGAAAAACAACTACCTTTTTATAATTAAGTATATTTTCTTCTATTTTTTCCAGCAATCCTTTCCTGCCTTTTATCCACAACCTCGCCTTTTTATTAGAAAAAGAAGCTATATAAATAAAAAATCCGTAACACTTTATAAAAAAATTATAAATAAAAAACATCTCTGAAAATTTCCACAAAATTATACATTTTATTCATTTTAAGATTTATTAACTTGTATTGTTAATAAATAATTTTTAAATATCAATACAATCCTTATTATATATGCTATCAATAAATAACCGAATTTTAAGATTATACTATAAACGGTTTAAATGTTTCACATTTATGAATTAATCAAGTTGACATAGATTTCAAAAAATAATTTAACTTTGCGTATTAAATTTTCAACTACTTATGATTAATATCAAATCAATACTTGACAAAATGAATATTGGGGTTTGTGTGATTAGCAAGAATTACGATATGGAATACATAAATCCGTACTTTGAAAGCATCTTTGGTCCTATTGAAGGTCGCAAATGCTTTGAATATTTCCATCAGCGGGATGCTGAATGTAACTGGTGTAAAAATGAAAAAGTATGGAAGGGTGAAAAGCCTAAATGGGAATGGCTAAATCCACAAAACCAAAGATATTATGAAATTTTTGAAACACTTATAGAAAATCAAAACGGCACTCAATCTAAATTAGAAGTTTTTCACGATATTACAGATTACCGCCGCCTTTTAGAGCGTTTATCGGATTCACTTCAATTCAATACCGAAGTTATTAATTGTTCCGAAACAGGTATAATTGTTTATGATAAAGAATTCAGATATATATTATGGAACAAATTTATGGAAAAACTAACAGGCTTTTCTGAAAAAGATGTTATTGGTAAAAACGCCTTAGATATTTTTCCACATCTAAAAAAAGAAGGTATTGATATTTTATTACAAAAAGCTTTACAGGGCGAAACTGTAACATCGCCTGATACTCGATTTTATAGCCCGAAAACGAACAATAAAGGTTGGGTTACAGGTTCATACTCTCCTCACAAAAACAGCAAAGGTGAAATTATCGGAGTAATAGCAAGTGTAAGAAACATAAGCATACGTAAAGAACTTGAACTGAAAACCGAACATCTTAATAAAGTTTTACTTGCCATTCGCAATGTGAACCAACTTATTGTCAAAGAGAAAAATATTGATATTCAAATTAAGCATACTACTGATTTGCTAATAGAAACAAGAGGTTATAGCAGTGTGTTAATTATACTTACGGATAATAAGAATAACTTTTATAAATATGCTGCCGCAGGCTTAGACAATTCTACTGAAATACTTAACGAAGGACTTAAAAAGGGACTGCTAACAGATTGCTATAAAAAAATCAATGAACATCAGGGTATTTTACATTTAAGCCCTGATATTAGACTTTGTAAAGATTGCATTATTCACACTGTTTATCCTGAAGATGATTTACTTTGTACTGTTTTAAAAGTTGATGACAAAGACTATGGTTATATGATAGTTTCTTTACCAGGTCAATTAGGTGTTTCAGAAGACGAACAATCATTATTTGCTGAAGTTGCAGGAGATATTGCTTTTGCTCTTTACAGTATAGAACTGGAAACAGATAAAAACACAGCTCTATCCAATCTAAAAAAGACTGAAGAAAAATACAGAAACATATACGAAAATGCAATTGAAGGTATATATCAATCAAGACCTGAAGGAACATATATAAATGTAAACCCTGCTTTCGCCTCTATTCTTGGGTATGACTCGCCTGTTGATTTAATTTCATCAATTACTAATATAGGAAAACAACTTTATGCAATACCTGAGGACAGAGAAAAATTAAAAGAAATCTTGAAAAATAAAAAAGTAGTTAAAAACTTTGAAACTCAAGCAAAACGCAAAGACGGTAGTATTATTTGGGTATCTATTGATGCTGTATTAATTGAAGATGAACACAATAAACTAAGCTATTTTCAGGGTGCCTTGATTGATATTAACTCTCGAAAAAAAGCTGAAGAAGATATATTAATGAATGATGAAAGAATGCAAACTCTGCTTGATATTCTTCAATACCAATATAAATCTAAACAAGATTTTCTTAATTTCGCTCTGGAAGAAATAATAAATGTTACAGGTAGTGAAATAGGTTATATTTTTGATTACTATGATGAACGTAAAGAATTAGTAATTAATACCTGGTCTGAAAATGTTCAAAAATCCTATAATATAAAAGACTATCCAACTGTTTACAAACTTGAAGATACAGGTATATTGGGCGAAGCTGTCAGACAAAGAAAACCTATTATTATCAATAATTTCAAAGCTAAACATCCACTGAAAAAAGATCCCGAAAGTCATTCGGTAATACATAATTATATAACTACTCCTGTTTTTAATGGTACTCAAATTGTTGCTGTTGTTGGTCTGGCTAATAAAAAATCAGACTACACACAAACAGATGTACTTCAACTTTCCCTTATTATGGATGCTGTCTGGAAAGTGGTTGAAAGACTTAAATCTGAAGAGGCTTTAAAAAATTCGGAAGCTAAATATAAAAATATTATCAATAATTCAATTGCGGGTGTTTATATACAACAGGAAAACATTATAAAATTTTGTAACAACCGCTATGCCAGTATATTCGGATATTCGTCTATTGAAGAAGCCTTAGGCATTAACATTAAAGATACTATTTTTGAAGAAGATTTAAAATTAGTTGATGAGCATATTCAAAAAAGATTAACAGGGACAGAAGAAGATTCACATTACGAATTTAGAGGATTGAAAAAAGATGGCACTATTTTTTATTGTGAAGTTTTGGGCAATAAAATTATGTTGGATGGCAACCCAGCTATACAGGGTATGCTTATTGACGTAACTAAGCGCAAACAAGCTGAAGCTGATTTAATCAAAGCTAAAGCAAAAGCCGAAGAAATGATAAGGCTCAAAAACAATTTCCTTTCTAATATGAGCCACGAACTTAGAACTCCTCTTAACGGCATTATTGGTTTTGCCGAGCTTATTAAAAGCAATATTGCAGATAATAAAATCAGGGAATGGATTGATATTGTTGAATTTAGCAGCCAACGATTAATGGAAACCTTAGACCTTATACTTAATTTGTCTAAATTAGAAGCTGAAAAAGTAATTAATAACCCTACTCTTATAATTGTCTCTGATGTAGTTAATGATGTTTACAAATTTTATAAAAATGCTGCTGATAAGAAAAATCTCAGCCTGATAACCAAGATTAAAGAGCCAGGTATTGAGGTTAGCATTGACGAAAGACTCTTAAGAGAAGTACTTATGAACCTGGTTAATAATGCTATCAAATATACTAAAATCGGTAGCGTAACCATTGATATTACTAATGATGATAAAAATATTATTTTTAATATTATTGATACAGGAATTGGTATTGCCTATGAAATGCAGGAGGTGATATTTGAAGAATTCAGACAGGAGAGTGAAGGATTAAGTCGCAATTTTGACGGTACTGGCTTAGGTTTATCTATTACCAAACGTTTCGTTGAACTAATGAAAGGTAATATTTCAGTTAAAAGCCATCCTGGCAAAGGGTCTGTTTTCACTGTTAGACTGCCTATTACAACCTGTATTGCCGCTCCTGCCAATACTACTGAAAAAAAACCAACCAAAGAATACATATCAGAATCAAAAACAAAATCCTCAAAAACTGTACTTATAGTTGAAAACGACTATTCAAATCTTTTACTAACTCAAACCTTTCTTGAAGAATATTATGAATTCGATTCCGCTGTAAATGCAGGTGATGCTATTGAGATGGCTAAAAAAATTAAATACGATTTTATTCTTATGGACATTAATCTTGGCGCCGGTATCAATGGTATCCAGGCTGCAAATATTATAAAATCCTTTAAAGGTTATGATAAAGTACCTATTATAGCCATTACAGCTTTTGTTATGCCCGGTGATAAAGAAGAATTTCTTGCCAGCGGTTGCTCTCATTATCTTGCTAAACCTTTCTCACGTAAACAAATTATATCTTTACTCAAAGAACTGGAAAACGATTAATATTTTTACCGATATTAAATAAACAAAATTAGTAAAACGAAAAAAATTAAACGAAGCGTGAACGCTTCGCCAAAAAATAAACTAAAGAACTAATAAAATGTTGTCGTTAGGAGGAGCGTACACACTCCGTCAAATAATATATTTTTCCCTTAACCTTTTCTAAAAACACGAAAAATACGTAACTACTCAGAAGTGAAATTTTAGAGTTTATATCTTGTAAAAACCTTATAAACCTTAGTATAAGGAATAAAAGAAACAAAATCTACCTTATTACCTTATTTATTAATATCTATATAGCAAAACACGCTAATAAGGTTGATATATAAGGTATTTAAAGTTTTATACTAAGGTTAAAAAAAATAAAAATAAAATTATATATGTTTTGAAACCTTTATCATTTCTTATTAATAGACTGCTGAGTAGTTACAAAAAATACTCATTACCCGGTACTCAAATAAAAAAAATAATTTTGCCTTTTCATTTTACACATTTTTATATGACCGGAATTGCTGTTATTTTCGATATGGATGGTGTTATTATTGACAATATCTCATATCATATTGATGCTTTAAATATTTTCTGCAAAAAATACAACTGTACATACACAGATGAAGAATTTAAGACTTATTTATCAGGTAAGACCGTTAAAGAAGTTATGAAATTTGTTTTCAGGAAAAATTTAAGCAAAGAGGACTTAATTAAATATTCTGATGAAAAAGAAGAACTTTACAGAGACTTATATAAGCCTCATTTAAAACCGACTACAGGTTTACTTAACCTACTCTCCAGACTTAAAGATGAAAACATTAAAACTGCTGTCGCAACGGCTGGTCCTTCGGCTAATGTTAATTTTGTTCTTGAAGGATTAAAAATTGCAAAATACTTTAATGCAGTTATTAATGGCGATATGGTTACTAATGGTAAACCTCACCCTGAAATATATTTAAAAGCTGCAAAAGCTATTGATATGCAGCCACAGCAATGTATTGTGATTGAAGACTCGCTGTCAGGTATTCTCTCGGGTAAAAATGCAGGGATGAAAGTAATTGGTATTACTACTGTTCATAAAAAAGAGGAACTCTACCAGGCTGATTATATTATTAATAATTTTAATGAATTAAATTTAGAAGTTTTAAATAAAATTATTACCTGTAAATAAACTAAAGCAAAGCAACTGAAAGACAAGCATAGTCGCCTATCTGTTCACCAAGAGCAGCAGGTAATATCTTAGATTTATTATAAGCAGGTTCAAGGGCTTCCTGCTTTATCAGCTCTTCGGCATAAGGCAAAATAAAATCCTTGTTTCTTGTAAAAATACTACCAATTATTATCCTTTCAGGATTCAATATATCAATTAAAATTGAGAGCCCTGCACCAAGGTGTCTGCCAACAATTTTAAATATATCAATAGCTACAGGGTCTCCTTTATGCGCAGCCTCTCCGATATCTTTTGCTGTCAGTAATTCAAGTTTTTTTATATCCTGACAAAAGGCTACTTTCTGCCCTTTATTAATATATTTTACTATTTCTGTTCTTGCAAGCTGCACTATTCCACCCCCACTGCAAAAGCCCTCAAATGAGCCAGCTTTATGATAACCAACAGGTCCATCCTTTTCAAGTCTTATATGACCTACCTCGCCTGCAAGGTCATTAGTACCACTATATAATCTTCCGTCAAGGACTAAACCTGCTCCCATACCTGTGCCGAAAGTAAGAAAAATCATATTACTACAACCTCTGCCTGCACCGAATTTCCATTCAGCATAAGCACAGGCATTAGCATCATTTTGTAAAAAAGCTTTACAATTATACCTTTTTCTTATCATATCAACTAAAGCCACCTTATCCCAACCCGGCAAATTAGGAGGTGAAAGTATCAGTCCTTTTTTGCTGTCAAGCGGTCCCCCACAGCTTATACCAAAGGATTTAATTTGCTTTATAAGAATCTTATTCTTTTTTATAATATTATCAATACCATTAAATATATTATCTAAAGCCTGCTTTAAACCATTTTGCGTTTCTGTAGGAAAGCTGATTTTATCATAAATATTGGCTTTATCATCTCCAAGTACTACAGCGCATTTTGTTCCTCCTATGTCTATACCAATTATATTGGCATCTTTAACTGATTTTTTCATTTTTTTTATTTAAACGTTAATAATAAATTACCTCTTTTTCATTGCAATAATTAATGATAATACTAAAAGATAAGAAGCACAAAGCATTAAAACAAAAATATTACCGTTAATGCCCATAGAATCAACAACTATACCCATAAGAACAGGAATTAAAGCTCCGCCTGACACAGCCATTATCATCAATCCTGACAGTTCATTTGAACGCTCAGGAATACGTTGTACTGTCAGAGAAAAGATAAGTGGGAATATATTTGAAGTACCAAGCGCTACAAGAAAAATCAATATTTTTACAAGTAAGGCTGAACTTACAAAAGGTATTAATACTATTGAAATCAATGCAAGATTAGCAGTTCCAACAAAAAACATCTTATTGGATAATTTGATTAATAAATATGAACCTAATAAAGTGCCGAGCATCTTGGCTGTAAAATAAACACTTATTATATTTGTTGCAGCTTCTCTTGATAAAGCGAATTTGAAGTTCATATAATCAGGAATACATATATTCATCCCTACATCTATTCCGACAACAAGAAAAATGCCCAAAACCATTAATAAAACAAAATAATTTGAAACTAACAGATTAAAAGAGCTTTTAAAAGTGGCTCTTGTTTTCTCCTGCGCTATTTCATATATCGGCGTTAAATATAACCATACCAGCGAAATTACAGATAATATGGCATAAACGAGAAAAACATATTTCCAGTTAGCTGTTTTAATAAAAAATGCAGTTGTTATAATAGGTCCAAACAATGAAGCTATTGATTTTACAAATTGAGATAAACTAAGAAAACCCGAATATTTATCAGGCGGTGAAACAAAAAGCATCAATGGATTTAACGAAACCTGCACTATGGTGTTACCTATACCCAGCAATATAAAACCTGCTATAACTGTCTCAAATGAATAAAAAATAAGTGGCACTAACATACCCACCCCTGTAAGCGCTATACCTATACAGGAGGCTTTACGTCTGCCTATTTTATCCTGTAAAACGCCAGTTGGTATTGACAATATAAAAAACCAAACAAAAACCATAAAAGGCAAAAGATTGGCTATAGTATTGGAAAGGGCAAAATCATCTTTGGCATATTTTGTTGCAGCCCCTATTATATCAACGAAGCCCATCACATAAAAACCGAACAGAACAGGCAATAGCTTGCTAAGTTCTACTTTTGTGTTTATTGTTTTCATTTAGGTTAAATTTTTTAATCAAAAAGAAAAATATATATACTAAATGTTTCACATTTGTAAAATGTGAAACATTTAAACTATAATTGTTAGGTTTAAAACTCAATCAAACCATAAACTTTAGAAGCAAACCTGCTTATTAATTTGATAGTTTTTTTCCCCTCCTCAATATAGCCCATATGTCCTGTGTTTCTTAATATAATAGTTTCACTGTTTTTGCTTAATTCTTTATGTTTATTAATAATCTCCAGTGAAACTCTTTTGTCTTCCAAACCAAATATAAGCAGCGAAGGAACTAAACCTGATTGCAGAATATTGGTTTTGTCATTACGTTGTTTCATCCCTTCAATTGCAGCAATGATAGCTTCTTTAGTAAGAGCTGCGGCATTTTCCTGTAACTGCTTTATTTCATTTCCAAATTTATCAACATTGTTTGTAGCAAAGAGTTCGGATATAAACTCATAAATAAATCCAATATGATTATTACGAACTATCTCTATCATCCTGCTTCGGTTTTTTTTAACTTCAGACGAATCGGCGAAAGCTCCTGAATGAAACAATACTAATCCACTGAGCATTTTCATATATTTATCAGCAAAAGCAAGCGCAACATAACCTCCCATTGAGTGCCCCACAATTATACATTCCTTAATTTTTATCTCTGTTAATAATGCTTTTACTACATCAGCCATCAGCTCCATACTATGCACCTCTGCAATACATTCACTTTCACCAAAACCAGGTAAATCAACTGTTATTACCCTGTAGTTAATTGATAATGCCTTGCTAAATTTTGTCCAGATTTGCTGACTTTCAAGAAAACCGTGTAAAAAAACAATGACTTTTCCCCTACCCTCTTCATTATAACATATCCGCCTCTTTTTATATAAAAAATATCTGTTCATTATGACAATTTTTTACAAAAGTATATAAATCCGATAAATTGATGATTAAATATCTTAGTATTTTTGACAATATTTATAAAAAACATTACAATTATTTATATTTTACGCATAGTTTAATAGAAAAATTTTAATCATCCTTAAATAATAATTTGTGTAAAATTTAAGTATGAAACTACTCTAAAAAATCTAAAATTATTTAATATTTTTTTCCCCCTTTAATTACCCAATACCCGCTAATAATTAAGCGAAGCGTTCTGTTAAGCAAAGCGTTCACGCTTCGTCCCAATATTTCCAACCTAATAGCGCTTACCCACTACCCAGATTAAAGATACAAAAGAAATCAAAGGAATTAAATATTATGACATAACTTATCCGGATAATGGACAGAAGAAAATACTCCATTTATTTTATATTAAATTATAGCCCAATATTATGAATTTTAAATCATTATGAATCCCTTGACTGGTAAAGGAAATCCTGTAGATTATAATAAGAAAACAATACTGTCCTAAATAATTTTTTTCAGGATTAATAATGCCAGTATTATTGATAAAAGCATTATATTTTAAAGTTTTTAAAAAAGAACCCCCTGTATAATATTTTGCGGTGGCGGGTCGTAATAATCTTCAAAAGGTCTGTCTATCCATTTCTGTAAGTCTA
>JAGODS010000001.1 GCA_017998135.1 Bacteroidales bacterium | reverse complement strand
CATCTCTCTATTTATATAAAGAAAAAAATATTATATATTTGCAGAAATTATTTCAACTATGAATTTATTAAGGCTTTACTTGATTTTATTATTATTTAATTTGTTTAATTATAGCCATGCAGATGAAGGTATGTGGTTGCCAATATTGCTTAAAGATACCAAATACGAGGAAATGGTTAAAAAAGGTCTTAAACTGCCTGCCGAGGCTATTTATAGTATTAATAACTCCAGTCTTAAGGATGCAGTCGCTTTATTCGGCGGAGGCTGTTCCTGCGAACTGGTATCTGATAAAGGGCTTATCTTTACCAATCATCATTGCGGTTACGGAACTATTCAGGAACATAGCAGCTTAGATAATGACCTGCTCACTAATGGCTTCTGGGCAAGGCAATTGTCTGAAGAGTTGCCGGCAAAAAACCTTTCTGTCAGTTTTCTCGTCAGAATGGAAGATGTTACAGCAAAAGTTCTTTTAAAGGTTAAAGACAATATGAAAGAAAGCGAAAGAACTAAACTAATCAATGAAGCAATTACAGATATTGTCAATAACGCTGTTAAAGATACTCATTACGAAGCTTCGGTTAAAGCTTTATATTACGGCAACCAGTACTTTCTTTATGTAACAGAAACTTATAAAGATATACGTTTAGTGGGAGCTCCGCCATCAGCAATTGGCAAGTTCGGCGGCGATACAGACAACTGGATGTGGCCCCGTCATACCGGCGATTTCTCTATTTTCAGAATTTATACAGATAAAGATAACAAACCTGCTGCCTATTCAAAAGACAACAAACCCTACCAGCCTAAAAAGTTTCTCAACATTTCAGCTAAAGGTGTTAAAGAAGGCGATTTTACTATGGTTTACGGCTATCCTTTTTATACTTATGAATATATACCTTCTTATGCTCTCAGGCTTATTACCGAAACAGACAACAGAATTAAAATTGATATAAGAACTAAAAAATTAGATCTTATAACTCAGGCTATGAATAATGACAGACAAGTAAGAATACAGTATTCTGCCAAGCAGGCAGGACTGGCTAATGGCTGGAAAAAATGGATTGGACAGAATTACGGCTTAAAGCTTAATGATGCCTTAACACGAAAAATAAATTTTGAAAAGGAATTTAATAACTGGGCATTATCTAATCCTTATTACAAAAGCAAATATGCTGCTGTGCTAACTGAATATGACAAATATTACAACAAACAGAAAATAATTAATGAATGGGAAAATTATTTTATTGAAGCTTTTTGGCTTAATGAATTAATTAATTTTTCTGCAAAATTTGTAAACCTAAACAAAGAAAGCAAAGCTGACGATATTAACAAATATACAAAGCAAAGTTTGGATTTTTACAAAAATTTTAATCCTGCCCTTGACAGAAAATTATTTATTGAGATGACAAGGCTTTTTGTATCTAATATACCCGAAAATAAATATCCTCCGCTCTTCTCTGAATTGTTTGTTAAAAAATATAAGAAAAACATTAATAATTATATGAAAGGGGTTTATGATAAATCACTTTTCGCTGATAGCACAATTTTATTTAAAATTTTGAAAAGCAAGAAATCAAAAGATTATGAAAAAATATCAAAAGATATTTTATGCAGGCTGGCTAATGATGCAAGAGATTACTATATAGCAAACTACCAGACTAAGAAAATACCAATAACAGCCAAAATAGACAGTCTTAACCGCCTTTATATGGCAGGTTTAATGGAAATGCAGAAAAACAAGATTTTCTATCCCGATGCCAATGCTACCCTAAGGGTGGCTTTTGGCAAAGTTGAAGCATATAAGCCTAAAGATGCAGTAAATTATAAATAT
The DNA here is from genome assembly GCA_017998135.1 of Bacteroidales bacterium. Classification (GTDB taxonomy): domain Bacteria; phylum Bacteroidota; class Bacteroidia; order Bacteroidales; family JAGODS01; genus JAGODS01. The sequence goes on along the minus strand of JAGODS010000001.1, from coordinate 44,829 downwards.
TATACTACTCTTGATGGGATAATGGAAAAAGATAATCCCGAGATTTATGATTATGCTGTTCCTTCACAGCTTAAAGAATTATATAAAAATAAAGATTATGGGATTTATGCAGTAAACGGCACTATACCTGTATGTTTTATAGCTTCAAATCATACTTCCGGCGGCAATTCGGGCAGCCCTGTGTTAGATGGCGAGGGCAACCTGATAGGACTTAATTTTGACCGCAACTGGGAAGGAACAATGAGCGATATACTTTATGACCCCTCTATATGCCGCAATATCTGCCTTGATATCAGATATTGCCTTTTTATAATTGACAAATATGCAGGTGCAAAAAATATAATTGATGAATTAACAATTATAAGATAATTATTATGTTATCCAAAAAAGCCGAATACTCTTTATGTGCCCTTTTAATGCTTGCGAGAAATTATAATAAAGGTCCTATTTTAATCAGTAAAATTGCTGAGAGTGAAAATATTCCAAAAAAATTTCTTGAGAACATATTGTATGAACTTAAATCTTTGGGAGTAGTAATGAGTAAAAAAGGCAAAGGTGGTGGATATTTCCTAAAGAAAAAACCTGAAAAAGTAAACTTAGTGGATATAATCAGGCATTTTGACGGTGCTATTGCCCTACTTCCCTGTGTTTCTGATAAATATTATAAAAAATGCTGCCATAATAAAGATGAAAATATTTGCGGACTAAAATATATATTAAAAAAAGTTAGAGATGAGTCAGTTAGAATACTGGAAAACAATACTTTAGCCGATGCAGTTCAAATTGAATTAAAAAAAATTAACAAAAAATAGTTGCTAATAGAAAAATTATTATTAATTTTGCAGATTAAATCATTTACCCAAAATGAAAAAATTATTAATTACATATTGTTTGATTTTCTTTGCTGTTGCAGTTTTTGCTCAGGCACCACCCCCTTTCCCGATTGACCCTCCAGGCGGAGGCGGACCAGGTATCCCATTAGAAGGCGGTTTGCTTTATTTATTGACTGCCGGCATTGCTTATGGTGCAAAAAGATTTTACGCTTTAAAAAAATCTATCTTAAAGAAATAGTTAACTTTTATTTCTGTAAACTCTATTTTAGCACAAAATCCCAGTGAAGAGCAAATTAGTTGTATTCCTCATTAAAATCTGTATTTTATTTTTAATCTGGTATATCTTTAACGAGATATTACGGGAAACACGTTTTTGGCAGGCTGTCAATAGTCTTGTACTTAGAAACGTCCTTTTTTTTAGCAAAGGCTTATTAAATCTGCTTAGTAATTTTATGGATCTGACAGTGCTTTCTTATGCTTCTAACGGAGTTAAGGGTGCCCCACATGATATGTTAGTTTTCTATAATGGTGATATTAATTATAATAATTATAATGAGCTTTTTATATCTAACCGTTGCTTAGGGCTGGAACTAATGTTTACCTATAGCGCTTTTATAATAGCTTTCTGGGGTCCCTGGAAACAGAAATTATGGTATATTCCTCTTGGCATTATTGTTATTAATTTTCTTAATGTTTTAAGAGTAATTGGATTAGTCTTTACTATTATATATGCTCCAAAATATATGAATTTTAACCACCATTTACTTTTTACTTATATTATTTACCTCTTTACTTTTATAATGTGGGTATATTGGATAAGAAAATTTGCCAAAGATGATATTATTAAGATAGTAGAGGAAATCAAACTAAAAGATAGTTTGAAAAATAAAAAATAATAGACTAAATCCGAATCAAATAAAATATCTAAATAATGATACAACGAATACAATCAATATTTCTTTTTATTACCTTTGTTTGTTTTACAGTAATATTTTTCTTTCCTGTGGCTAAATATTACGAATATATATTTTTTATTACAGGCCTGACTAAATTAACCCCTGTTCCAAGCATTTCTATTTCTGTCAATACTTTGCCCCTGATAATAATTGCAGTTCTTATCGGTCTTGGGGCGCTGGTCAATATTTTCCTTTATAAAAATATGCAAAGACAAGTTTTAATAGTAAAAATACTATTTTTACTAAACCTTCTATTTGTTGTGGTTATTTTCTTTTATACAGATAATATTGAGGCTAAACTCGGAACAAAAACCAATTTTACTTTTTTATCCATACTACCATTAATAACAATGGTATTGATATATCTTTCAGGTACCTATATCAATAAAGATATACAAAAAATTAAATCAGCAGACAGGCTCAGGTAAATTTCTCAAACTGCCATTTATTGCCTTTAAAGACACTCACCCCTTTATATCCAATAGTTTTAAGCATACAAACAGCTTCATCATAATAGCTTGTTAAATCAGCAGGATTATGGGCATCTGAGCTTATGGTTACAGGTATATCAAGTTTAAAACATTCTTCTATCACAAAAGCTGCAGGATAAAACTCATCATATTTTCCCGTATATAAACCTCTTGTATTGATTTCAACTATTGAATTTTTTATAGTTTTCAAAGTGTCAGAGATTAATTTTCTATACCAACTATCCTGTGTACTGAAAAACTGTTCTTTGTTATTCATCTTTATTTTGTCAAGGTGTCCTATAATATCAGGTTTTTCATTGACAATCATCTCCCTGAGTTGTTTGAAATAATTAGTAACAGCAAGCTTTACATCATTATTAAATAAATTTTTTAAACCTTCACTGTATTTATTCGCAGGTCCGTCAATAAACCACAGTTTATCGCTACTTTCTACTTTTACAAGATGAACCGAACCGATAGTATAATCAAGCTTATAGACTTTAATCATTTCTCTGAAATTGTAACTCATACCGGGAATATAATCTATTTCCAATCCTTTAAATACTGCAATATCTTTTATATATATATTCTTCAGATTATCTATAGCAGTGAGGTAATCATTGACCATATCGGCTTTAAGACTCCAGGTATTTATGAAAGGTAGAGGAGAATGGGCAGAAAACCCTAAAGCTGACATCTTCATTTCTTTAGCCTGGGCTATATATTTCTCAGGTGTTGCAGAACCGTCGCAATAATTGGTGTGTGTATGATAATTGTAATATTTCATAAGAAAATAATTTAATCAGTAAATTATAGTAAAAAAAAACTAATAAGTTGTAACTACTCAGCTGAGTTATTTGTTAGACTTTTAAATATTTAAACACTAAGAACACTAAGAACACGCTAAGGACACAAAATAACACACTTCTGAAATACAATACATTATGTTCTTTGTGACAATTTCTTTGTGAACCTTGTGTTAAAAATGTTTCTTTTAAAATATTATTAATAAAGCATTTAAACCTGCTGAATAATTACAATAAGTTTAATAACATCAGCTATTTTCTTTCTGTTTGTTAGTATAGAAATAAAAAGTATTTCTTATATTCAGACTGTTACCCATCAGATTTTTACATTAATGAAGATAAACGGGCTGAAAAGAATTATTTTTTGAGCAAAAGTAAAAATAATAACAAATACTATACTATTATAAAACAAATTTATAGTTTTGCATTTTAAATTTAAACTTAAGAAAATGCGAAAAAACTTATTTATTTCAGTTTTAGTTTTAGGAATTTTTGTTGCTTTAACATCAGGAGCAGCAAAACCTATAAGGGTTTTGTATATAGGCGACGCAGGTGTGGTTTTAGGACCTAATATCATTGCATCTCCTTTTTATTACGAGCAAAAAGGCTATGAAGTGCATATCTGGTGTCAGCCTCTGCTTGACGAACTGGCTAAAGAACCTGATATTAAAGTAGAACATATGACCAATTGGCGCGCTATCGCTGAGTTACCGGAGACAGCCAAAGATATAGCTGCCAAATGGGATGTAATTATTCTCTCTGACATAGAGCAGGAATGCTTAGTATTATATCCCTGGGCAAGGCTAATGGATACTATAATGGATCCTAACAGACTTTACGCACTCAGGGAATTTGTTCAAAATGGCGGGGGGCTTATGATGGTAGGCGGCTGGCAATCATTCACAGGCAGACGTGGCATTGGTAACTGGGGAAATACACCTGTTGAGGAAGCTTTGCCTGTTAAATGCTTAGAAGCCAATGACGATAGAAATGAAACACCTGAAGGAGTTCATATAGAAGTATTAAAACCTGAACACCCTGTTGTTAAAGGCTTAAATTGGGAGGGCTGTCCTCCATTCAGCGGCTATAACCGTATCATTGCTAAACCTGATGCTGAAGTTATTGCAAAGGTTAAAGGTTTTAATGACCCGTTTATTGTAGCGCATAAATTCGGAAAAGGTCGCAGTATAGCCTTTGCATCTGATGTTTCACCTCACTGGGGAGCAGGTTTCCAAAAATGGAAAAACTATGGCAAATCTTTCGCCGCTATGCTCCGCTGGCTTGCCGGTAATAATTAGCATTTTAAGATAAATTCTTTATAATAATAAAGATAATTGTAACTAATTAGCAAATAATTTATTTGAATTGGTAAAGATTTAAATGTTTTCACATTTTGCAAATGTGAAATATTTATAATCAATAGATTATAAGAATTAAATCATCAGGGCGAGAGTCTTACATATTTCCATTTATTATTATCCTTTGTAAAAAGAAATCTATCATGCAGGCGGTTAGCTCTTGCCTGCCAGAACTCTATTTTTGCAGGTATAAGCCTGAAACCAACCCAGTAAGGAGGGCGCGGAATTTCAGCATCTTTAAATTTATACTCATATTCCCTTAGCCTGTTAAGAAGATATTTCCTGTCTGAAATTACTGAGCTTTGAATGGATGCCCAGGCTCCCAGTCTGCTCATCACAGGGCGGGTTGAGAAATATTCATCCGACTCATTATCGTCAATCTGCTCCAGTATGCCTTCTATCCTAACCTGCTTATTAGTCTTATTCCAGAAGAAAGTAAGAGCAGCATTCGGATTAGCCTCTATTTCTTTACCCTTCCTGCTTGAACTATTACTAAAGAAGACAAAACCTTTTTCATCATAACTTTTTAACAGCACCATACGCGCAGAAGGAATGCCTTCAGGCGTAGCTGTTGACAAAGTCATTGCATCGTAATATGCTCTTTGTCTCACTAATGACTTTTTATACCATTTTGTAAATTGCTCAAAAGGATTAGAATTTATATTATCTTCAGATATAAAATAACCGGGATTTACTAATTCCCGTATTTTTAATTTTATAAAATGCATTTTATATCGTAAAGGATATTTGCCAATCATAATATTAAAAAAAGCAAATATATATATTTTTTAATAAAAAGAATTAGAATAATATAAATAGTATGATAATAAATACAGGGAACAATGAAAGAGAGTATAATTTTTCTTCTCCTATCTTGATTAGAAATAATATATTAATTTTGTAAAAAAATTTATATAGATGTCAGAAATCAAAATTTTTAGCTTTAAAGAAGAAGCGAAACCTTTAATCTTAGAAAATATTGAGGCTGCTATACAAGCCAAACAACAGGGAGCTTTAATCTGGATAGACTGTTTTCAGCCAACTGCGGAGCAACTTAATCTGTTGGGCGATACCTTCAAATTGCATCCACTCGCTATTGAAGACTGCATACACGACAGGCAGGTTCCTAAAATGGAAGACTTCTCCGATAATACTTTTTTTATTTTTAATTACTTCTATTATATAAATAAAACGCTGCATACAGATGAAATCAATTTTTTTATTGGAGATAATTATCTGCTTAGTATAAGCGGGATAAATTCTGAAGACAGACAACCCCTGAAAAATATTGAAAAAATTGTTGAACAAAATTATGGGAAAATAAGACAGGGAGCAGAACTACTTTTGCATAGTATCCTTGATTATATAGTTGACCATAAATTTGCTGCTATTGAAACAATAGAAGATGAACTGGAAGCAATGGAAGAGCTTATTCTTGAAGACCCGGCAACTTTTATTCCTAAAGATTTACTTGCTTTGAGAAGAAATTTGTTAAATATGAGAAAATGTTTATTCCAGGAAAGAGAGATACTTGTAAAGATATGCAGGCTGGATTGCCAGTTTATAAAGGCAAAATCTATATTCCATTATCGTGATATATATGACCATCTGACTAAATTCTTTGAACTTACCGAAACCTACAGAGAAATGGAAAGCGCTTTGATGGAACTATATATTTCTATTATTAATAATCAAATGACTAAGGTGTCTAATCTGACTAATAAATCAGTAAAGAGGCTGACGCTTATAACTACTGTATTTATGCCTTTAACTCTACTTGCCGGCATTTTCGGAATGTCGGAATGGACTATGATGACAGGAACAGATAACTGGCGCTTGTCTTATCCCCTGTTTTTTGTTGCTATGATAATTATTGCAGTAATTAGCTACAGACTTATTCTCTTTATTGGAAGAAAGGACGAAATCATATAATATTTTCCGCCTTAACAAAACGAAAAGCTAAGCTGAATAATAATTATACTTCCATAAAGTCAAAAATTAATGAAAACAACACAAAGAGCTTAAAGAATAAAGCACAAAGAACAATATACCTCAACTTAATCCTCTCCTAAATTCAAGAGAGAGAATTAAATGTTTCACATTTTGTAAATGTGAACTAAGCGAAGCGATCTCATAAGCACTTTTGAATAGATTTATGATTGCGTATAAACATTTAACAACAGATTCTTCAAAATAAGAACTTTTTTATTCAGACAATTTCAACAGATATTCATCAGTTAGTTTTTTATAGAAGGGATTAAAAACAGGCAGGTTGGTTCTTAATAATTCATCCTCTTTAACTTTGTTTTTCTGTAAATCGAAATAATTTTTAGGTGCAATAGCTTTAATATCTTTGGCTTCGGTTGATTGTCTTTTATTTTCAGTTTCTCTTTCCTCTTCAGCTTTTTCAGATTCAAGCAGACGTGTGAGTATTTCCTGTTGCCTGCGTAAGGTTTCCGGTGTAATAATTTTATTAACTAACTCGTTTTCGGTCTGCTCCATATTTTTAATAGCTTTGTCAAGGCTATTTTTTGAATTTACATTATTATTGCTCAATTCGTCCCTCAATTGCTGCAATTTCTGGCGTATGGCTTCTTGCTCAGCTGCCATTCTTGCAAGCTGTTCATTTATTTGTTGTTGATTGCCGTTTTTCAAAGGAGTTAATCCCTGTTTAAGTTTCTCTAATTGTTTATTTAGTTGCTGTTGCATCTGCCTAAGTGATTTAGCTGAAGGCTTGCCCTGTCCCGGTTTGCTACAGTTACCAGGTTTCTTACAATTACTTTTCATTTTAGACGACATCTTAGAAGACATCTCCTGTTGCATCTCCTTTAACGACTCGGATAATAGCAAGGCGAGGTCGTTCATAGAAGTCATTATATATTGTTGTTTTGTCATTGCCTGATTCTTAAAATTAGCCGAATTATAATTAATAGTATAAGAGCCTAATAACAACTTCAAGGAATTGGCAAGATTAAGATTTATCTCATTAATTTTTTTGTTAACAAAAGACTTGATTTTGACCTGTCTTTTACTAATAGCATAAAGACTGTCTTCAACAATTTGCAAATCATCTTTAATCTTTTTCTGTTCATTGACAATCTTTATATAGCGGGGGTCATTGACTGGCGTATTTTTTAAATCGGTCATAATTTTTTCCTGGTCAAAAGACAATTGAATAAGGTCCTCCAGCAGGTTTCTAATTTTATCAATATCTTCCCCTAATTGTTCCTGTTCGGATTCCTCTTTCATTTCCTGCATTTCATCAGCGAGCTTATCCATTTGTTCCGCAGCATTTTTCTGCGATTTGGAAGCATTTTTAAAATTCTTATTTTTCAAAGAATTTGAACTGTTTTGCATCTCTTTATTAATGCTGTTTTGCTGTTGTTCCGTATTCTGCATTTTATAAGGGTCTTCCAGCTTCTGATTTAGCTCCTTCAGATCTTTAAGTTGTTTTTCCAGTTCATTAAATTCTTTATTCAGGTTATCCTGTTTATCCTGTAATTGTTGATTATCTTTTTTGTCCTGAACGCTTTCTTCAGCGAGTTTATTTTGTTTCTGAGCCAGCTCTTTTAATTTATCAATAGCATCATTTAGTTTCTTTTCCACTTCAAGTTGTTTGAGCAGGTCCAGGTCGCGGTTAAGTTGTTTTTCAATATCTTCATTATTGAGCTTAATTTTATCCAACATATCATTAATTTTATCCTTATTCATTTCCTTTAATAAATCCTGATATTGTTTAATAAGGTCTTTCATCTCATCAGTCATCAACTCATTGAAAAGCTTCTCTAATTCCTCCTGTTTTTTTGCGAGCTCATCATTTTCCTGTTTTTTAAGAACTTTTTCCTGCGAATTGTTTTTCTGAAAAGTATTTTTTATGTTCTCTATATTATTTTTAAGGTTTTGCATCTTATCAATAAGGTCTTCAGCCTGGCGTTTGTCGTCCCAGTTTAAATCTTTTTTCTGGATAAGCTTTTTGTTGAGCTCTTCAGCGCGTTTCTGAATAAGTTTGGCTTCTCTAATATTATCTTCAAGGCTTTTCTGTAGTTGTTCTGAATTTTTCTGCAATTTTTCATCCACTTCATTCTGAGTAGCTTCTTTATAAAACATCTTTTTACTTCTTGCAGATTTAGCTCCGTTGATAGCGTCATTATCCCAGACTTCAAAATAATATTCAACTGACTGTCCCGGCTTTACATTGAGAGACGACATATCTACCTGATAGTAAAATTGCTGCTGTAACAGGTCTTTTACAAAAGGCAACTGTTTAATTTCAGGTTTAATGAGACTATCTCTTTCATCATTATTTCTTATCTCATAATTAAAACTAAGCTTGCTAAAACCATAATCATCTTTAATAACACCTCTGAAATATATAAATTTCTCGTAGAGACTGTCTCTCAATTCCTCAACATTAACAGTAGGAAAAATATCGGGTATAATATTAATTGAATAAGCCAGCGAATCCTTACTTTTTAGATACTGGTTTTCCAGATTTATAGTATATGCAATGTTATTCAGTAAAAACTCTTTATAAGTAAAAGATTTAAAGTCAGTCTTTTCCGGTTGTTTTAATAAATTATTGATTTTAAAAAGCATATTACGGGTATCTTTAGTATAAAATCTCCATCTGGCAAGTGTACCTGCAGGCACAACCAAATCACCCGTATTCTCAAGAACTTCGTCTTTTTTACCAGTATAAGAGGGATAATTTAACTCTACAGTAAAATTTAATATAACAGGTTTAGGCATAACCCTGATAGTATATTTTTCAGAAACATAATCTTCGGCTGCTATCTGAAATACTACATCCTTCTGAAGATTCTTAAACAGATAATGAAAAAGAAGATTGTTTTCCTTATCTAAGATGTATTTAACATTATCAGCAATAATATAAGCTTTTTCGGGGCTTTCTTTACCTGTTATTTTAATATCCAGCTTAAAATCTTCCTGCTGTATAGCCTGCAAATCCTTGTTTAGCAAAATGAAATGAAAAGCATTTGGTTTCTCAAAGTAAACATTATGTTTGATTAATCTTTCTGATGGTTCTGTAAGTAACTGCGGCGACAGTACAAAAATAAGAAAAGTTAAAATAATAAGGATTAAAGGATATTTTATATATTTTTTATTTATGGAAAAATTTACAGCTTTTGTAAATGGGACAGGTTTGAGATTTTCAATTTTCTGATTAATACCGGCTTCAATCAGCTCCCTGTTATATGGATTTTGCTCGGATAATTTTTTTAGTTGCAATGTATTTAGCAACTTGTCTTTTATTTCTATAAAATGCTCACCTATTATCTGTGCAGCATATTCCTGCGAAATAACCTTGCCAATTTTGAAAAGCCTGAATAAAGAGATTAATACATACTTTATGATAATAACAATATTAGCTAAAATATATGTATAGAATAAAACAGTTCTCACTATTACACCAAAATTAAAAATATATTCAGCTATATTAATCAAAAGAAAAAACAATAATAATAAGGCAATACTATAAAGCAACCCGCGTATAAGCTGGTTTTTATAGTATTTTCTTATAAACTCGTCTAATTTCCTTATTAATATCTGATAATTGTCTTCCATCTTCCTTTTTAGGTTTTTTAAAACCTCTATTTAAACGTAAAATTTGCTTTATTATTGAGTTTGGTTTAGATTGCAAAATTATTAAAAAATGAGAATACTTAACAAGATTAATATTAAATATGCAAACAGAACTAACAAAAATGAAAAGTATTTGATAAAAATTACTACTCCTGTTTTTCTTAGCCTGCTTAATAAGTGTGCATTCATTATCTCATAAACTAATGAAATTTTACACAAAGAACTCGAAGAATAAAGCACAAAGAGCCGATATACTTAATTCATAAACTCATTTTATATATCTTGAGCCTTATTAACCTTAGCATAATAAAATGAGCCTTACCATCAACCTTATTATATTATTTTAATCTTCTAATAAGGTTGATTTTTCGTGGAATATCTTCTATACTAAGGTTTAACTCATTATTATTTTTTTTAATAATTCAACGGGGAATATAATTCGCTTAATAAACAATTGTTTAAACAGTCCGGAAATTAATAATAAATAATATTTCATACAAAAACTCGTTCATATCTGATATTACAAAGGATAGCTCTTAATATTTGTTAAATTCAAAAAATATTATATATCTTTGCAAATCTAAAAATAGATATGAAATCAAAATAATTATAGATGGCTAAACTAACCAAATACCATTTTGACCCTTTGCACTTAAGGTTTTACAAAGTAAGCCCAAGTGTTCGTCAGATTTTTTTAAGAATAGTTTATTTTCTTTCAGCCGGTTTGGTTTTTTCAACTATTGTTGTAATTATAGCTTTTACCCTTATTGACTCTCCTAAAGAGAGAATTCTCAAAAGAGAAATCGAACAATATAAAGTTCAGTACGAAATATTAAATGAAAAACTGGATAAAATGACTAAAGTCCTTGCAGATATGCAGGACAGAGACGATAACATATATCGTGTTATTTTTGAAAGCGAGCCTATACCTTCAACTATTAGAAAAGGCGGCTATGGCGGTGCAGATAGATATGCCAAACTGGAAGGCTTCAATAACTCCGAACTTCTTATTGGTACTATGAAAAAATTAGACAGGATAAGCAGGGAGATTTATATACAATCCAAATCTTATGACGAACTTATTAGCTTAGCCAAAAATAAAACCGAAATACTTACTGCTATCCCTGCTATTTTGCCCGTTTCTAAAAAGAAGGGTATTGTCGCTTCGGGCTTCGGATATAGGATACATCCTATTTATAAGGTTTTGCGAATGCATTCAGGTATAGATATTACTGCAAGAATGGGCACACCTGTTTATGCTACCGGCGATGGCACTATACAGAAAAACGAATTTAGCGGCTTAGGTATAGCTTGTGTTATCAATCACGGATATGGATATAAAACTGTTTACGGGCATCTTAGTAAGCTGGCTGTCAGACCCGGTCAAAAAATTAAACGCGGACAAGTTATAGGTTATATTGGCAATACAGGCATATCTGTAGGTCCTCACCTCCATTATGAGGTTATCAAAAACGGTAAATATGTTAACCCTGTTAATTATTTCTTCAATGACCTTTCTCCTGAAGAATACCAGGAAGTTATAGAACAGTCATCTAAAGTAAATCAATCACTTTCATAAGATTTGAAGAAAGAACGCATTGATGAATAGTTGAATATTAGGATAAATCTTATAAAAAATACAAAGTATTTTGTTTTTATAATCGTTTAAAAACAACTGATGAGTAAGCTGTTCAGAAAAAAACCTATTGAGAACAACCTGAATCAGGAAAACACTCAAACAGGATTAAGAAAAAATCTTACGGTATATGACCTGACAGCACTTGGCATAGCGGCAATAGTAGGAGCGGGTATTTTCAGCACTATTGGAACTGCAGCGGCAGCAGGCGGACCTGCTATCTCCCTTTTATTTGTTTTCACTGCCATAGCCTGTGGTTTTTCAGCAGTATGTTATGCAGAATTCGCTTCAAGAGTACCTGTTAGCGGCAGCGCTTATACCTATTCTTATATAACTTTCGGCGAACTGATAGCATGGATTATAGGCTGGGATCTGATTATGGAATATTCTGTCGGTAATATTGCTGTTGCTATCTCCTGGTCTGATTATTTCACCGAACTGATGAAAGGTCTCGGTCTTGCTATACCGGAATATCTGAGTATGGACTATTTCAGTGCTGCCCGTTATCACAAAGAAGCTCTGCTACAACTTAATAATGGTATTTCTCTTGCACAGCTTTCATCATTTCATAAAGAAGCTTATTTAGCCTTTAACAATGCACCTCATTTTATTAATTTCAGATTAATTTGCGATTTACCGGCTTTTTGCATAACAGCCATAATAACAAGCCTTATTTATATAGGTATAAGAGAATCAAAGATAGCAGGCAATATTATGGTATTAATCAAATTAATGATACTATTAGTAGTGATAAGTGTAGGGACTTTCTATGTAAACACCGACAACTGGCATCCTTTTGCACCGAATGGACTGGCAGGGGTTTTAAAAGGTGTTTCAGGCGTTTTTTTCGCTTATATAGGCTTTGATGCTATATCTACTACAGCCGAAGAATGTAAAAACCCGCGCCGCGACCTGCCAAAAGCCATTATTTACGCACTTATTATCTGTACTGTCCTTTATATCATCATAAGCCTAATATTGACAGGTATGGTAAAATACGATCAACTCGCCGTAGGCGACCCCTTAGCTTATATCTTCACCAGATATAACCTGCATTTTCTTTCAGGTATAATAGCCTTTAGCGCTATAATAGCAATGGCAAGCGTTTTATTAGTCTTCCAGTTAGGACAACCTCGTATATGGATGTCAATGAGTCGGGACGGCCTGCTGCCTAAAGCTTTTTCACATCTGAATATGAAATTCAAAACCCCCGATTTCTCTACTGTCATAACAGGCATTATAGTTGCAGTCCCTTCCTTGTTTCTAAACCTTAAAGAAGTAACGGATCTGACCAGCATAGGCACACTTTTCGCTTTTGTATTAGTTTGCGGCGGCATTCTTGTGCTTAATCAAAGACCTGATAAAAACCCTGCTCATTTTAAGGTTTATTATATAAACAGCAGCTATTATATACTGCCTGTCTGGGCGATTGTTCTCAGCCTGCTTTTATATCTTAATGCTGAGGGCGTAAAACAATTTTTTCAATTTCAGGATATAAACTCTTTCGCAGCTTTCTGGCAGACATTTAAACATAAAATTCCTTTATTAGTTTATTTAGTATTTGCTGTAATTCTAAGCTACAAATGTTTTACAAAAAAATATTCACTCATACCTGTGCTTGGCTTGCTAACAAATCTATACCTGATGACCGAACTGGGTATAACTAACTGGTTAAGGTTTATACTATGGCTGCTGGCAGGTCTCTTTATTTATTTCTTTTACGGAATTAATAAAAGTAAACTAAATAAGACCAAGCCGGTTAATTCATAATACAAAATCAACTTTTCAGTTAGACAGAACGTCTATGACCTGTTTGTTTTTCTTTAATTTTATATACGCTCAGATACAATACTAAAAATAATACCTTTTAGAGAAAATTATTTAAATATACCTGAAATTTTATTCCATATTTCCTCAGCAAGCAGTTCAGGACTTTGATTACCATTTACAATAATAATATTCTCTATATCTTTCAATTTATCAAAAGCCTTAAAATACAGTTCCCTAACTCTTTTCAGGTTTTCAAGATTCTCATACAATTCTATATTATCGCGATTTCCTTTAAGTCTTTCCATTCCAATCCCCGGTTCTATATCAATAAAAATAGTTGCATCAGCTTTAAGCAAACCAGCACTCATTGAATTAGCTTCTATCACCCAATCCATCGGCATATAACTGCTGTGATAAGCAAAAGAAGAAAAATAATACCTGTCAGAAATGACAATAAAACCTTCTTCGGTTTTTTTCAAAATACCATTAACTTTATTTAACAAATGGTCTAACCTGTCAGCAACAAACAAACCTGCAATCACCTTCTCATCGGCTTCAATCCTGTGATTAAAAATATTTCTGATAACCGAACCAACAGGTCCACCCGTTGGCTCTGCAGTAGTATAAACTTTAAGATTAGCAGCTTTTAACCTTTCAGCCAGCAGCCTGAGCTGTGTACTTTTACCACTGCCATCAATACCTTCAAACACAATAAATTTCTTTTTTTTCATAATAAATCAACTTGAAAATAAATTAAAGCTTTTTACAAATCCACTGCTATAAAGAGATTTGACAAAAGACATTTATTTTAGAAAATTTTTAAAACTAATTGCAAAGATATTTACTTATTTTAAATCCTTGCTTAAAATTAATTAAACATATCTTATCTAAAAAAACCCGCAGGGGTGAAAGGATGGTAGGTTGAATGTTGAATTTTAAATTTTGAATGCCAAAAAACCCCGCAGGGGTGAAAGGATGGTAGGTTGAATTTTAAATTTTGAATGCCAAAAACCCCGCAGGGGTGAAAGGATGATAGGTTGAATTTTAAATTTTGAATGCCAAAAACCCCGCAGGGGTGAAAGGATGGTAGGTTTTATCAAATAATAAAATCTATATCATTAAAGTTTCCAAAAAACCCCGCAGGGATGAAAGGATGGTAGGTTTTATCAAATAATAAAATCTATATCATTAAAATTACATTCTATTAGCTTGTTATCTTCAGAATTTTTTAATTGTAGCATCCCAAATCGGTTTATTCCGATAATTTTTGCATTAATAGTAATTCCTTTGTACATAAACTTATGAATTTGGTTAAACCTGTATAAGTTTTTAAGGTATTCATACTCAATTAAAGCGAAATCTTTTGAAAGCAATTGATTATATCTTTTATTTATTTTTAATAATAAATTATTTAAGGTTTTATCAAGGTCAAAATATTTATCGGATTCAATTCTTAAAGAGGTTGGATTGGGGAGTTCTTTGCTAAATAAGGTTTGATTAACATTAAGCCCTATCCCGACAATAGCAGTTTCATAAATATTTCCTTTAACAATGTTTTCAATCAGAATACCACAAATTTTGGAATTATTAATATAAATATCATTAGGCCATTTAATAGCAATTGTTTTATTTTTAATAGCTTCCATCAGATAATCTGTAATGGCGAGTGAAATTACTTGAGTAATTATAAACTGACTGGCTATATTAATAAACACTGGATGAAGAATTATAGAAAAAGTCAAATTTTTATTAGATTCACTTTCCCATTTATTATTTCCTGACCCTTTACCTGCTGTTTGAGTTTTAGCTATTATGACTAACCCTTCGGCTATCACTTTCTGCCCAATTAATTCACGAGCATAATTATTTGTTGAATCTATTTTATCTAAAGTAATTTTCTTGTGATTAGAAATTATTTTTTTCATAAAAACATATAGGCTTGTTAAAATTCTATAAATTTGCAAGTTTAATAAAAAATTAATAATGCCAATTACAAAAAAGAAAACTACTACCAAAAAAACAAAAACTGCAGTTGCAACGAAAGCAAAGCGGGTTGTAAAAAAAGTTGTAAAAAAAACTGTTAAAAAAGCTGAAATAAAGACACTTAAAGACAGTATTATTACAGCTATGAAAAATAAAAATGCTGATGAAATAGTTGTAATTGATTTTAAAAAAATAAAAAATCATTT
Source organism: Bacteroidales bacterium (assembly GCA_017998135.1). Classification (GTDB taxonomy): domain Bacteria; phylum Bacteroidota; class Bacteroidia; order Bacteroidales; family JAGODS01; genus JAGODS01. The sequence goes on along the minus strand of JAGODS010000001.1, from coordinate 29,207 downwards.
CTGTGATTTCTTTATTATTTGTTCAGCTAATTCTGGTAAACAAATAGAAAGTATTGCTGACGAAATAGAAATACAATCAAAAAAGAATTTTGGCGTTTATCCTAAGCATAAAGAAGGATTTGAAAATACAGAATGGGTTTTACTTGACTTTATTGATATAGTAGTTCATATCTTTAAAGCTGAAAGCCGTGCATTTTATAATCTTGAACAACTATGGGCTGACGCAGATTTTGATTATATAAAACAATAAGAAAAAAATGAACAATTACAGTAATAAAAGTTTTTCTCAGGAAAATACGGATAATAATAAAAAGCAAGACGATTTACCTTTTAATCCCAAACCTGGTAAAACTCCTAAAAAATTCAAATTTAATATTTATTGGGTCTATGCATTAATTGCTTTAGCTCTTATAGCAATGCAATTTTATAGCTGGTCGCCAGAAACAAAGGAAATCTCTAAACAGAAACTTTATAATGAACTCTTACCTAAAGGGGATGTAGAAAAAATAATAGTTGTTAATAAAGAGTATGCTGAAGTATATATAAAAAAAGAAAAAGTTAAGGATTATAAAGATCTTGATAATAAGGGTGTATTAAACAATAAAATTCCTCATTATATCTATAAATTGATGACAATAGAGCAATTTGAAAAAGATATGAATGAAAAATATCCTTATGTCAATATAGAACAACAAAGCAGAAAAGACTGGAGTTCTGATATTCTTAATCTTATTTTCACTATAGGTTTTATTGTATTGCTTTTTGTTTTATTTATGCGTTTGATGAACAGAGGCGGTGGCGGCGGCGGTACTCAAATTTTTAATTTTGGTAAATCCAAAGCTCAGGTTTTTGATAAGGACACACAAATTAATGTTAATTTCAATGATGTAGCCGGTTTGGATGAAGCTAAAGTGGAAGTAATGGAAATAGTAGATTTTCTGAAAAATCCTACTAAATATACTCAGTTAGGAGGCAAGATACCTAAAGGAGCATTATTAGTAGGACCACCGGGAACGGGCAAAACCCTTCTTGCCAAAGCAGTCGCTGGTGAAGCGCAGGTTCCTTTTCTCTCTCTCTCAGGTTCAGATTTTGTAGAGATGTTTGTAGGTGTAGGCGCCTCAAGGGTCAGAGATTTATTTAAAACAGCGAAATCTAAAGCGCCCTGTATAATTTTTATTGATGAAATAGATGCTATAGGAAGGTCAAGGGCGAGACAAACATTCACAGGTGCTAATGACGAAAGGGAAAACACCCTAAACCAATTGTTGACAGAGATGGATGGTTTTGCTAATAATACTGGCGTTATTATCCTTGCTGCTACAAACAGGGCTGATGTACTTGACCGGGCTTTATTACGGGCAGGAAGGTTTGACAGGCAGATTCACGTTGAACTTCCTGATTTAGAAGGCAGAAAAGCTATATTTAAAGTACATCTTAACCCTATTAAGATAGATCAAACTGTTGAAGTTGATTTTATTGCACGACAGACACCCGGTTTTTCAGGTGCAGATATAGCTAATGTTTGCAATGAAGCTGCTCTTATTGCTGCAAGAAATAATAAAACTTTAGTCGGAAAAGAGGATTTTATAGCTGCTGTAGACAGGATAATAGGTGGTTTGGAAAAGAAAAGCAAAATAATATCACAGGACGAAAAGAAAGTAATCGCTTTTCACGAATCGGGGCACGCTGCTGTAAGTTGGCTGTTACAATACGCTCATCCTCTTGTTAAGGTTACTATTGTACCACGTGGCAAATCACTCGGTGCAGCCTGGTATCTGCCGGAAGAAAGACAAATCACAACTTACGAACAGATGATGGATGAAATCATTGCGACTCTTGCAGGCAGAGCCTCCGAAGATGTCTTCTTCTCTAAAATTTCTACAGGTGCTCTTAATGACCTTGAAAGAGTTACCAAACAAGTGTATTCTATGGTTGTTTTTTACGGACTTAATGATAAAATCGGAAATATAAGTTATTATGATTCATCAGGGCAGCAGGAATATAATTTTACCAAACCATATAGCGAAAAAACCGCTGAAATGATAGATATGGAAATCAGGCAAATTGTTGAAAGTGCATATCAGAAAGCTAAAGATATACTCACTACAAATAAAGAAAAAGTTGAACAACTTGCGATATTGCTTCTTGAAAAAGAAGTAATTTTCCGCGAAGATCTGGAAACTATTTTTGGAAAAAGACAATGGGAAGATAAGCATATTTAGTCCATAGTCATTGTTCAACTGCTTACAATAAGCTACTATTATGAAAGAAAGCACATCAAAAGAGAAAATACTGAAAAACATCAGGAATGCCTTAATCAATAAAACTGAAAATCCATATCAGAATATTGATTTTGATTCTTCGGTATATAATTTGTCAACTGAACCTGATGAAATAGTTTTTGCTCAGGAATTTATAAAAGTGGGAGGGAAGTTTATTTTTTGCCAGGATTATTCAGAATTAGCTGTTAATCTTAACTCTATCATAAGTGAGAATAATTGGAAAAATGTCTTTTGTAAAGACAGTAAAATAATAGAATTTCTTAATAAAGCTAATATTTTGGTTAGTAAGGACGAATCAGAATTTAATTCAATAGATGCAGGTATTACAGGTTGTGAATATCTTGTTGCCAGACTCGGAAGTATTATTGTTTCTTCCAGACAAATGCCGGGAAGAAAAATGGCAGGATTTCCGCCTGCTCATATTGTTATTGCTTCTACCAAACAAGTTGTTCGTGATCTTAAAGATGCTCTTGAAAAATTAAAAAAGAAATATTCAAGCAACTTTCCTTCATTTGTTTCAATCATTACAGGACCAAGCAGAACGGCAGATATTGAAAAAACTCTTATACTCGGTGCCCACGGACCTAAAACTATCTTCTGCTTCCTCGTTGATGTGTGATTAATGTGCATTTTCTGTATTGGGTATTGGGTATTGAGTATTGGGTAGCAGGTAAATTAGACGAAGCGAGGACGCTTAGTCTAACGGTATTGAAAATCTATTTCGTCGCAAGTAAAACAGTCGCAAAGTAACGCAAAAAAGAAGGAAAAAGAGACTTTGGGGATGGACATTAAACATTATACCCTTACTTATCAGATAAAGATCGTCAGTCCGTCGTTTGCGGGGTGAATGAAAGGAGGTGTAACTTCTTCTATTTCTTTATGGAGACCTGCGAAATGACTTAAATGAGTCAGATAGCCTCTTTCCGGTTTAATTTCATTAAGAAAATCAACAGCTTCAGAAATGCTAAAATGGGATATATGTTTAGATTTTCTTAAAGCATTTATAACAACTACTTTTGAGCCTTTTATTTTATTCTTTTCATCTTCACTGATAAAACTGGCATCGGTTATATAGGTAAAGTCGCCAATTCTAAAACCTAATACGCTCATATCTTTATGTTTAACTTCGATAGGAATAAATGTAACTCCTTCTATATTAAAAGGATTTTTATCAATTAAATGTATATTAATCCTTAAAGCGCCTATATATTTTTTTTCTTCAAAAATGTAAGGGAACTGGGTTTTAATAGAATTGATAACTTTCTCAGTTGCGTATAGTTCAATAGGTTTATTCAATATATAATTAAAAGCTCTCAGGTCGTCAAGTCCGGATGTATGGTCTCTGTGTTCGTGAGTAAGCAGAACAGCGTTAATATCATCCACATTGGCTTTGAGCATCTGCTGACGAAAATCAGGACCGCAGTCAATTACGAATTTTTTATTATTAACCTGAATTAAAGCAGAAGTTCTAAGTCTTGTATCTCTAAAGTCATTTGATTTACAAGCAGGACAATTACAGGCAATAACAGGAACACCCGTAGAAGTTCCTGTACCGAGAAAGCTTACTTTTATCTGATTTTCTTCAGTCATTAAAATATCATATTATTAACTATTTCAATATCAGCATTCAAGCGCCTCAATAATTCATCTTTGTTGCTAAAAGCATACTCGTCTCTCAATCTTTTGGCAAAGGATATTACAACCTGTTTATTGCTATGGTCTTCAATAGCATCAATCAGATATATTTCAAGATACTTTTTTTTATTATTTTCATCAATTTTAATATTGAGAAGGGCTTTATGATTTAGCTTATCAATATTACAATTAACAGCATACACTCCAGCAGGCGGAATGAGTTTAATATCTTCTTCAATAAAAAGATTATATGTATTTAGATTTAAATCCTGCAAAAGACGACTACCTCTAAAAAGTTTGCTATAAATAATGTAATGATGATCAAGATATGCATTAGCTTTTTGTATGTCTCCTTCCAACAAGGCTTTTCTGATTTTGGTCGAGCTGACAGCTTCGTTTTCCAGATCCTGTTCAGGTATTTCTTCAACTGCAAAAGCGTTTTCCCTACTCAGTTCATATAAATATTTATAATCACCTTCTCTGTTATATCCGAAATGGTGGTTAAACCCAACTATTATTATTTTAGAATTAATTTTTTCTATTAATATTTTCTTAACAAAAACCGCTGACGTAGTACGAGAAAACTCTAATGTGAAAGGGATAATAAATAGGTTATCTAATCCAACTTTACGAAGCAAATCTATTTTTTCTCTTTGTGAATTAATGAGAAACAAATCTTTTCCAACAGAATCGGGATAAAGAATTTTACGGGGATGTGGATGAAAAGTTATTAATGCAGTCTCGCCGCCAATATCATCAGCCAATATCCTCATTCGTCTTAATATGGCTTTATGTCCAATATGGACACCGTCAAAAGAACCGGTTGTAACAACAGGTTTTCTAATGTTAATCCCTTTGCCTAATTCCTCAAAACTTCTAAAAATATTCATATTATTTAACAAAATAAGCTACTTTTTCAAGTGAGCTAATCATATCATATTCTTCAAGGTATATATCAGGGGTTACATTTATTGGAGTGGAAGTATAGTTAAGTATTCCTTTAATACCTGATAAGATAAGTTTTTCAGCTACTTTTTTTGTTTCTTCGGAAGGAACTGTAATAATAGCGATACTAATTTTATCGCTTTTAATTATTTCGCCTAATTTATCAATATGATAGCAGGGTATGCCTGCATACATTTTATTGACTTTATCCGGATTGGTATCAAAAGCTGCAACTATTGACATTTTGGTTTGTTTACCCGTGATATATCCTATCATTGCCCTGCCTAAGTTTCCCAATCCAATCACAGCAACTTTAAAACCTTCATCTGTATCTATTATTTTAGTAATTAAATCTATCAGTTCCCTGATGTCGTAACCTTTTTTAAGTGTGCCGGAGTAACCAATTATCATCAAGTCTCTTCTGACCTGAACCGGTGTGATATGTAACATTTTGGCTATCTCGTGTGAATAGATATAGTGTATTCCTTCTTTTTCAAGTTCCTGAAGCAACCTCCGGTATCGGCTAAGACGTTCTACGGTTTTATGTGGAAGATTTTTCATATTGTTTTTTTTCGATATTTAATCTAATTTTTCTTAACCGCAAAGAAACAAATAGCTCCCGCAGATAACGCAGATAAACGCAGAAAAAATTAATATCAGCGAAAATCTGCGAAATCTGCTGGAGATGTATTTTTTGAAAAAATTCATAAAATAATCGGGTTAAATGTTTGTAGGCAAAATCACAGAAAAGCTAGTTCCTTTTTCGGGAATACTTTTAACGCTTACATTGCCTTTATATAATTCTGTTATTTTTTTTACAATAGATAAGCCCAAGCCGCTGCCAGTAATGTTTTTTGTTTTAGGATTTTTAATTCGTGAGAAATCTTTAAACAAATGTTGCATTTCTTCTTCTGTCATTCCAATGCCTGTATCGGAAACTGTTATTTTAATATTGTTAGCTTCTTTTTGTATGTAACAATCAACCCTCCCTCCCTTTTTATTATATTTAACAGCATTTGATAATAGGTTATTAAAAATAATTTCTATATCTTCTTCGTCGGCATTGATTATAAATTGTTCTTTGGTATTTAAGTAAACATCTACATCTTTCTGAATGGCAATAGGTTTAATAGTATCAATTGCTCTTTGGGCTATTGTCGTCAAATCAAGTTCTATTATCTTTTGTGTTGGTTTTCCAGATTCCACTTTAGTCAAATCAAGCATATCCATTATCAGCCCTCTCATACCTTTCAATCTTAAAAGCGAACGTTCTATAATCTCTTTATAAGAGCTAATGTTATCGCCAAATTGTTGTTCTGACATCATATTAAGATAGCCTTCAATTGCATTTAATGGCGTTTTAAGCTCGTGTGATAAAACTGATAAGAATTGAAATCTTACGTGTTTGGCTGATTCATTCAACCTGGCTGTCATCCTTTTTAGAAAAATATGTTTAGATATATTTTCTATTGAAGAGCGCAAATCCTGAGAAGTGAAAGGTTTGGGGATAAAATCATAAGCTCCGTTTTTTGTTGCTTTAACGGCAAGTTCAAGCGAAGCAAAAGAAGTTATCATCACTACAATTATATCCAATTGCTGTTTTTTGATATAATCAAGCACTTCAACTCCTTCAATATCCGGCAATTTATTGTCTAAAAGAGCTATATCCGGTTTTAGGTTATCTATTTTCGCAATAGCCTCCCTCCCTGTACCGGCTTCTTCTATGGTAAACGTTATATCTTCTTCCATAAAAGGATAACTTACCTTAAAGTTATGTAGAATACGAATCACTCCGGAACATATACCCGGCTCATCATCTACCACAAGTATTTTTAAAGGTGTATTAACCATTTATTTTTAATTTTTAGTATTTGGTAGCGAGTAGTGAGTATTGAGTATTTGGTATTTTAATTTCATAACTAATCATTTAAAATTTAATATATAATAATTAGTATTTATCATTCTATAATTGATACCAGATACCCAGTACCCAATACCCGCTACTTATTATAATTTGAGCATTCTATTGATTTCTCGTTGAAGCTGGTCGGTTCTGATACCTTTATCAAGATATGTATCAGCTTTTATCCAGTGTTTGTTTTCATCTTCATTGATATCAAAATTGATTCCTGTTTCGGCTGTTGCTGCAGTTGCTATAATAATAGGTACATCCGGATATTTTTTCTTAATTTTGTACGAAAGAATAAAGCCACTGTCATCATTTTCCATCATTAAGTCAAGAATTGCTAAATCTGGTCTAATGTTTTCAATCAGTTCTTCAGCTTCTTTCTGAGTGTCTGCGGTTATAACTTTAAAGCCAAAGCTTTCTACTTTCAAACGTGTCTGGTATAAATAGTCCACGTCGTCATCTACTAATAGTATTGTTTTTTGTTCGGTTTGCATAATTAACTCCTTTATTTTATTTTAGTGATTTCTATAATTTTTTTAGGTATTGTAATTTTAAAAGTTGTCCCTGTTGGTCCTTCTGCAGGGTCGGCATTTGATTCTACTGTTATAGTTCCTTTGTGCATCTTTATTATTCCGTAAATCAATGCTAGACCTAAACCTGTGCCTTTACCTACTTTTTTCGTTGTAAAGAAGGGTTCAAATATATTTTTATCCAAATGTTCTTTATTAATTCCGATTCCGCTATCTTTTACAGAGAATATAAAATCATTATCTTTTTGCTCTATCCTTATAGTTATATTACCTCCCTCTGGCATAGCTTCAATTGCATTTTTTATAAGGTTGGTAAACACTTGCGTCATCTGCTCTTTATCTACATTTATGTTTGTATCTGTTAGGTCTGTTATAATATTAATTTTTACATTTTCTGGTATTATTACTGAATTGATGCAATGATTGATTAGCGATATAACATTAATTTCTGTATAATTAACCTGGCTTTTTCTTGCAAAGTTTAGTAATCCGCCTACTATATTTTTACACCTGTTCGCCTGTTCGGAAATCAGGTTAAGGTCTTTTCTTAACTGTGAGTCCTCAGCGCATTCGTCAAGCAATATATTGCTATACATTGTTATAATACCAAGTGGATTATTTAACTCGTGTGCTATGCCCGCTGATAATTGTCCCATATGAGCCAGTTTCTCGGATTGCATCAGAGCTGCCCTGACTGAGCTTAATTTTTCTTTAGATATATTTAATTGTTTAATATAATTATGTAGTTTCTCAATAGTGAATGGTAGGCACATCTCGGTTTCTGCCAAGCCCTGTATGATAGCTATACTATGTTCAATGCAGGTGTCGTAGCCGCAGGCTCCGCAGTTGAGATGGTCGCGGTAAGTAAATTTTCCCATATCCTGCAGCACTGCTCTTATTTCTTCTTCACCTGGACTTCCTATACGTCTATCGTTTGGCATAAAATGTTGAGATACATCCAATTCAGCAAAACTATCTACTTCTTTTTTCCATTTTTCAATGTTAAGCTTTGCGTTTTTTTTGCGTACATAGTTATTAAGTTTTAACTGCCGGGCATATCTTTTGCCATTTGGCGACATACCAGGTCCCATAATACAGCCTTCGCAACATAATAGCTCAAAATGCGAAGATTGGTCAAGATCATTTTTAAATTCTTTAATAGCATCCCTGAAATCTATCCTACCATCTGCTACTATAATATTACCCTGGTAAGTATCTTCGTTAAGATTCATATTTTGTAGTAAGCCTCGGCTTAGTGGAAACTTTGCTCCTCTCCCTCCGATAGGTTCATCAAATTCCGAGGGTTCGGAATTATTAGCATTGATTTTATGTTTATTAAACATTTCGCGTAATTCCCTGAAGGTGATTACTTCGTTTAATTCATTGGACTCCGCTTTTTTTACAATGCAGGGTCCAATAAATACTACTTTAAGGTCTTCTCCATATTTTTTTCTAACTATTCTTGTTGTTGCGACCATTGGTGAAGCAATAGGTGCAAGGTTACCGACTAATTCAGGGTAATATTGTTCTATATAAAATACAATACCGGGACAATCAGATGATATATAATGTTTGTTATCTCCTTTAAGTAATAGTTTTTTATATGCTTTTGCTATAACATCTGCTCCAAAAGCAACTTCCACAACATAATGAAACCCAAGTTTTCTTATCATTCCTATTACTTTATGATAATCTTTTATTTCTTCAAACTCAGAGGGAAAACTGGGTGCTAAGATAGCTGCTACTTTGTCTCCTGTTTTTAAGAGTGCTTCTACTTCGCTGGTATGTCTTAAAAATACTTTAGCATCCTGGCTGCATACTTTAACACAATTGCCGCAACCTATACAACGCTCATCTATTATCTCAGCCTGACCGTTTATAATACGAATAGCTTTAACAGGACATTCCCTAACACAGGTATAGCACATCCTGCAGCGGTCTTTTAAAGTAGTTACCAATTTAGTTTTTCCTGAATGCCCCATAATGAATTTTTAAATTAAAGATTTGTATTCTTTAATTATAATAGAACGTTTCTTTTATTATAATGAGTATGTAAAAGTTTGTGAGATTTATGACTTAAAGGTTTTTCAAGGTATTTTTCATATATTTCAACTATCTGCGGGTTTTTATGAGAAACTTTGATAGAGTCTTTATCGTCAATGTCGTAGAGTGATCTCATCCTTGCTTTAATAGCTGCTTCATCAGCTCCTATATGTTGACCGCCCCCGTTAATACAACCCCCCGGACAAGCCATAAATTCTATGAAATGTAAATCTTTCCTTCCTGCTGCAATCTGGTCTAGTATGGTTTTAGCATTTTGCAAACCACTGACTACTGCCACTCCAAGAGTAATATTACCTATCTCAATTTTAGCTTCTTTAATACCATCAAGTCCGCGCAGTTCATCTATTTTAAATTGTGTCATCTCTTTGCCTGTGAGTTTGAAATAGGCTGTTCTGATAGCAGCTTCCATCACACCGCCTGAAGCGCCAAAGATCTTCCCTGCCGAACTTCTTGTACCTAAAGGAGAATCAGCCAGTTCGGGCTCTAATTTATTAATATCTATTCCGTATAGTTTTATCAATCTGCCGAGTTCTCTGGTAGTCAGTACGCAGTCAATATCATTAATCCCCTGTCTTATCATTTCTTCTCTTTGAGATTCAAATTTCTTAGCTGTGCAGGGCATAATAGAAACAGTGTAAATATTTTCAGGAGCTATATTTTCTATTTCAGCATAATAGCTTTTAATCATAGCGCCTGTCATCTGTTGAGGAGATTTGCAGGACGAAAGATTTGGTATAAATTCAGGTCTGAACTCTTCTAAATATTTAATCCAGCCCGGGCAGCAACTTGTAAACATAGGTAAAGTTTCGCCATTTTGTACTCTGTGTATAAGCTCGGCAGATTCTTCCATAATAGTTAAATCGGCTCCGAAGGTAACGTCAAAGACTCTGTCAAATCCTACTTTTCTTAATGCTGCATTCATAATGCCATTAATATCTTTACCGGGTTTTAGGTTAAACTCTTCAGCCAGAGATATTGAAATAGCCGGTGCATACTGAACAATAACGTGTTTTTCTTTATTTGAAAGAGCTTCCTGCACATCTGACAGATTGTTTCTTTCATGTAAAGCGCCTGTTGGGCAAACTAAGATACATTGTCCGCAATTGACACAACTTGAAAGGTTTAAACCTTTATTGTATGCTGTATTAATAACAGTTTTATTACCCCTGCCAACAAATTCAATAGCTGATACATTTTCAACCTCTTCGCAAACTCTGACACATCTGCCGCAAAGAATACATTTGGCGGGGTCTCTTACTATGCTCGGGCTTGACCTGTCCATTTTATAGCGATTTTTCACACCCGTTATTCGGCGTTCTCTTACATTTAGATTTTCAGATAAACTCTGTAGTTCGCAATTACCGTTACGCTCACAATACAGACAATCGTCAGGATGATTGGATAAGAGAAGTTCTACTATAGTCTTCCGGGCATTTACAACTCTGGGCGAATGTGTTTGTATTATCATTCCATCTTCAACAGGGTAGGAACAGGATGTAATTAGATTGCCTTTGCCTTTAACTTCAACTACACACATACGACAGGCACCTGAAGGAAAGAAATTTTTCATATGGCATAAGGTAGGAACTTCTATTCCATTGCGATTTAAGGCTGATAAAATAGTTTCGCCTTTTTTTGCTTTTATCTTTTTATTATTAACTTCTATGTTCATAATTTGATTATTTAATAAATTATTTAATAAAGACTGCATTAAATTTGCATACTTCCAGACAATTGCCGCAGCCTATACATTTATCTTCAACAATAAAATGCGCTTTTTGTTTAGAACCAATAATAGCATTAACAGGGCATTTTTTAGAACAAACTGTGCAGCCAGTGCATTTGTCAACATCTATGGAGAAAATTCTTAAATCTTTGCACACATTAGCCCTGCATTTTCTTTCAAATAAATGTTCTTCAAATTCTTCCCTGAACCATTTTAGAGTTGAAAGAATTGGGTTTGGAGCTGTTTGACCTAATCCGCAAAGAGAGGTGTCTTTTATTACTTTGGCAAGGTTTTCTATATTAGTAACTCCTTTAAATCTTTCTAATGCTTCATTTGGATTACTACTATTCGGTTTCCTTGTTAAGCCTTCTAATATTTCAAGCATCCTTCTTGTACCTTCTCTGCAGGGGATACATTTACCGCAACTTTCTTTCTGGATAAAATCCATAAAAAATCTTGCTATGTCCACTATACAATTATCTTCATCCATAACAACCAAACCGCCTGAACCCATCATAGCTCCTACCTTTTTCAGTGATTCGTAATCAATTTCAATATTAAGGTTTTGTTCGGTAATGCAACCGCCTGAAGGACCTCCAATTTGAACCGCTTTAAATTTCCTTTTATTCTTTATGCCACCACCTATCTTAAAAATAATATCTCTTATAGTTGTTCCCATAGGTATTTCAACCAGTCCTGTAAGATTTATTTTACCTGATAAAGCAAAAACCTTAGTACCTTTACTTGTTGCTGTACCCACAGAATTATACCATTCGGCGCCATTCAACATAATATCAGAAACATTAGCAAAGGTTTCTACATTATTAATAACAGTAGGTTTTCCAAACAAGCCTTTTTCAATAGGGAAAGGTGGTCGGGGACGAGGCATCCCTCTTTTCCCTTCAATACTGTGCATCAAAGCTGTCTCTTCGCCGCATACAAATGCTCCCGCTCCCTGTTTAATAATAATATCCAGATTAACGCCGCTGCCAGATATATTTTTACCAAGCAACCCGTATTCTTTAGCTTGTTTAATAGCATTAACAAGACGCTTGATAGCGAGTGGATATTCGGCACGTATATATATATAAGCTTTGGTAGCGCCAATAGCATAAGCGCCAATAGCAATACCTTCCAATAACCTGTGTGGGTCACCTTCAATAACAGCCCTGTCCATAAATGCGCCGGGGTCCCCTTCGTCTGCATTACATATTATATATTTTTGCCCGGCAACTGCCTTGTTAGCCATTTTCCATTTCTTACCTGTAGGAAAACCGCCTCCTCCTCTGCCTCTTAAGCCGCTAAGTTCTATTATGTTACAAACTTCTTCAGGAGTTGTAGTTTTAATAGCCTTAAGGTAAGCTTTATAACCCTTTCTTATAATATATTCATCAATACTTGTTGGATTTATTATTCCGCAATTTTTTAATACTATTCTTCTTTGAGGTTTAAAGAAAGGATGTTCATTAAATTCAGGTATATTTTCCCAGCTTCTGTTACTATTGTCAGTAAACTGCCCGATAAGATCTTCTGTAGGAGGATCTAGAGAGAAGACCTTATCAAGCAAAGCATTTACTTTTTCATAGTATATATGTTTATATGAAATTCTTGTATACCCGGGTAATTGAATGTCCATAATAGGTTCAGCAGCACAAAGTCCAATACAACCTACCTGATAAACGTCAGCATTAATATTTTTAGTTTGCAGATATTTTTCAACCTCAGCGAGTGTTTTATCAGCACCAGCGCCAAGTCCACAAGTTCCTGCACCTATAAAGATTGCAGGTCTTTCTATTTTTTCTCTGAGTAAAGAAGAACTAAGCTGTTTTAGTTCTGCATTATTTTCATCTATATTGCAATTTAAAAAATTGATAATTATTTCTTTTGAACTCATTTTTGTATCTCCTGCTCTTTAATGTTTTTAACTAAATCTTGAATCTTTTGAGAATCCACTTTGGCAATAAATTCGCCATTAAGTGTAATAACTGGAGCTAAACCACAGGCGCCAATACAAGCAACAATTTCTAAACTAAAAAGTTTATCTTTAGAAGTTTGACCGGCTTTTAGTTTTAATTGTTTTTCAAGCTCCTGTAATACTGTTGATGAACCTAACACGTGACAGGCAGTTCCCCTGCATACCTGTATATGATATTTGCCTTTAGGTTCAAATCTGAACTGGTTATAGAAGGTAGCGACCCCAAAAATCTTACTTGTCGGCAGATTCAGATGTTTGCCGACAATTACTACTGATTCTTCAGAGATGTAACCCAATTTATCCTGAACATCCTGAAGTAGGGGTATTAAGCTGTCCCTTTTGGCATCAGGATAATTTTCTAATATTTTTTCTATTATTTCCGTCATAATATCTTAATTTATATTTGTGAACAAAATAACACTGTTATTTTTTTAACAGTTTTCGGGTGCAAAAATATATCTTATTTTAATATCTGGTATATTTTTTTTGTTATTTTTTTCACAATGTTATCTTTTTCACAAAAATTATTCTGTTTACTTTTATTAAATCAATAAGTTAAATGATAAAAAAAATAATTTTTTTTTAAGTATAAAAAAGAATTGGGCAAAATTTTTAATAAGTAAAGTGAAAAAATGAGATTAAAATATCATTAATGTTTGTATATAAGTCCAAAATTGCGAATAATTTTTTTTATTAATGTTTTATATGAACATTTATAATCAATAGATTATGAATATATAAAATATAAATTTAAAAACGTGCATAGGATAAAAAGTCTAAAATTATTTAATATTTTTTTATCCTTTGATTATTCAATACCCGCTACCTAATACCCGCTAATCTCTTTTGATAGGGGAATAGATAGTTTTCTCACATTAACCATTAGGCGAAGCGTCCACGCTTTGTCAAATTTTAAATACTTTTTTAGAGTTACATCATAGATATAATTTTTATTGCCCTTTCAGGGTTTATTAATATGTATTTATCAATTTCTTAGCAGAATAAGGGAAAAAGGCGAGTTGAGGGTTTTAGCTCACCTTAAGTTTTTTGGGGAGAACAGGCGAGTGGTCGGTTTGAATATTTGCAAGTAATTTTAAAACCGCTCGTTTAACTCCGTTTGACAGGTTCTCTATATATTGCGATTCAGTAAGGAATATTATTTCTTTTAATAATTCCGGATATTTTTTTGCTATTTTAACTATCAGTCTGAAGGCATTATGTCTGACTGAGGCTTGTTTATCTGTCTGTTCCCATATATTCAAACAAATGTCAAATAGTTTTCCTTCCAGATCTTCATCAATTTCCATACGTTGCAATATCATCATTAGTTCCCGTTTTATGTTATCAGTTTTTGATGGCAGTATTTCTATTATTTTTTGAACATAAGACTGTATGCGTTTATCGTTATAATCCATACTGCTCCATAATATCCAGGCTGCTCGCCACGAATAGGGCTTTTTATCCGAAAGGGCTAACAGGATAGCTTCTTCAAAGGCTTCGGGCTGTTGCTTTAAGTATAAAATCAATTCTGCTTTATAGTTGCCTGTTAATATTTTTTCCAGTTTAGATTCCATTATTATTATCCAGTAATTATTAAAAGAATTTATTTTGAATAATTTTACAAAAATAATATAATTTTTTCAGAAGAAAATAATCTGCCATTTTTTCGCTACCATCCTTTCACCCCTGCGGGGTTTTTTGGAAATTTTCATTATATATATTTCCTACCATCCTTTCACCCCTACGGGGTTTTTTAGAAAATATTATTATATAGATTTTTTACCATCCTTTCACCCTCTGCGGGGTTTTTTGGAAAATATTATTATAAAGATTTTTTACCATCCTTTCATCCCTGCGGGGTTTTTTGGATAATATCATTATATATATATATTCCTTATTAAAAAATATTTACTTTTGTAAACCTAATTTAAAAATTAATCCTTCAAATTATGAAACGTTATTTATTGTTACTATTAGTTATAAATATACTATTATTTACAAGTAATTCAAAGGTTTTTACCCAATCTCTTCATCCTTATGACCAAACTATCCAAAAAATCGTCGATAAGGTTAATATTGATACCTTATGGAAAAATCTCGCTTATCTTCAAAGCATTGAAAGATATTCATTATCCACAGACGCGATTGTATCTTCAAATTATCTTAAAAAATATTTTGAAAGACTTGGCTATGATACAGTTTATTTACATTCATATAACTCAAAACACATTCCAAATGTAATAGCTATTAAATATGGGAAAATAAGTCAGGATACATCAGTAATCATTGGAGCACATTATGATGTGTATGCCAAAAGCGCTCCGGGAGCCGATGATAATGGAAGCGGAACAGTCGCTACAATGGAAGCCGGTAGAGTTTTAGCAAATTATGATTTTAAAAGAACTATAAAACTTATTTGTTTTTCAGGAGAAGAGCAGGGAATTTTAGGAAGTACGGCTTATGCATCAGAAGCTAAGAAAAAAGGGGATAAAATAATCGGTGTAATGGCTATGGATGCTATTTCCTATTTATATCCCGGCGACCCTATCAACTCTGATGTTTATCTCGACAGCAATTCCGTTCCCTTTCGCAAGCTATATGCGGGTTATACTGCAATGTATATACCTGGTTTTACAGTAAAAAATGTCCCAATGCCTTATGGCGCCTCTTCGGATATGGCAGCCTTCTGGAAAAGCGGATATAAAGCAATTATGCCTTCTGAAGGCTTATACTCTATGTTCGGAACAAATCACATGTCGCCCCATCATCATTCTGCCAATGATCTTATTGATAAATCAGCCAATAATAAAGAACAGACTGTAAAAATAACACAATCTGTAACTGCAACTGCAGCCGCTATTGCAGAAATATATAATCCTGCTTCAGTAGATAATAATACATCTTCAGACAAAATTTATCTGAACGCCTTTCCAAATCCCGCTTCTTCTGAAATCAATTTAACCTATTTTATTAATGAAAATGCAATTATTAATATTAGTATTAGCGATGTTTCAGGACGAACTATCTGTTTGCTTAAAAATGAGAATAAATCTAAGGGTTCTTATAATTTAAAAATACCAACCACTTTACTTAATCCCGGGTTATATATTATCAGATTTACTGCCAACAATTTAATAAAAACATACAAGATAAGCATACAATAAATAAATAAAAATTACTATTTTTGCATCAAAATAAATCATTAAATATTTATTATGGGACAAAATGCTATTAATATTCTTCAAATAGATGTAGAAGAATTACTAAAAAAATTAAATGCTGCTTTATCTGAAGAGTGGCTGGCTTATTATCAATATTGGATAGGTGCAAGACTAATGGAAGGACCTATGCGCTCAGAAGTAGAACCTGAACTACTTTTACACGCCACACAAGAGCTAAATCATGCTGTTTTGGTTGTAAACAGGATAATACAGCTTGGCGGCAAACCCGTTATTCATCCTTCCGAATGGTTTAAACTCGCTGCCTGCGACTATGATGCCCCTACAGATCCTTATATTGAAGTGATACTTGAACAGAATCTTAAAGGCGAACGATGTGCTATCAAACGTTATCAGGATATAGCAGAATTTACAAACGGTAAAGATTTTAATACTCATCAGATGGCTCTTACTATTCTTAACGAAGAACTGGAACACGAGCAGGATATTGAAGACTGGATTAATGACCTTAACCGTATGAAAGAAGATTTTAAAAAACTCAGAATGTAAACATTATTTTTAATTCTCCTTTGAACATATAATACAAAAATAATTGTGTATAGACAAAGCGAGGACGCTTCGCCTAACCTGAAACAAGGACGCTTCGACTAATCTGGTAAACCTTTATTAGTTTATTATTATTAATATGTTGTTATTAGCGATGTTTCCTGCAGTTATATAATCAAAACCTTATGATTTACCTCTTTCTCGCATTGCTCTCCTCTGTATTTGTCAGTATTGTTATCAAGTATTTCGGCAAATTTAACATTAATAATTTCCAGGCAATAACTTTTAATTATGTAATATCACTGGGGGTTTCCGTTTTACTTTACAAAGGTAATAGTCTAAACACAGGCATTATAAATGAGACCTGGTTTTACTATGCAATGATAATAGGCTGTGGATTTATATTAATGTTTAACCTTTACGCATTTTCAGTAAAAAAGATAGGTATTGCTTTATCAACAGTATCAAGCAAAATGTCAGTTATTATTCCTGTTTATTCCGGGATTTTGCTTTTTAATGATAGTTTTAATATAAATAAAATAATTGGCTTTTTTCTTACCCTGCTTGCCTTTTACCTGATTTTTAAAAAAGAGAAAGATATTCCATTCAGAAAAGAATATTTCTGGTTGCCTTTACTATTATTTACTACTAATGGTTTTAATGACACAATGCAAAATTATTCGCAAAAGACTTTTTTGTCAAATAATAACAGCGTCTTGCTTTTTATGATAATAATTTTTGGGATAGCTTTACTGATAGGGAGTTTAATAATAATATTCAAGTTATTTTATAATAAAGAAAAAATCCAAAATAAGAATATAATAGCGGGTTTTACGTTAGGTTTATTCAACTTTTTCGGAACTTTCTTTTTTATTAAAGCTATCTCCGCATATCAAAGTACCTTTATTTTTCCTGTTTTTAATGTAAGTCTCGTTAGTCTGACAGCCTTAGTAGGATATTTTTTCTTTAAAGAAAAGCTGCGTCCTGTGAATTGGTTTGGCTTGTTAGCTGCCTGCCTTGCTATTACAATAATAGCTTTAGGATAACTTAAGCTTTAACAATAGCCCCATCTTTTAAAACAGGAACAATATCTAAAGTATCAATACTAAAGCAAAGCGGGAGGACATCATCTAAACCCATTTTTTTTAATCTGTGCCTGTGAAGGGCTTTTTCCATATATTTTGACAAATCGCTTTTGGCAAGCTTCCATAAATCAAGAGATGCAGAGGCTGCATCACAGTTAATAGCAAATCCAGACTTATTACATAGCTTATCAACCAAAGCGCCTGCACAGACCGAATCTTCAAGATTAAATTTGTTTTTCCAGCCTGCACATAAGATCAGAACATTTTTTCTTTTTTCAAATAAAAAATTTGCTACTGCACTAAGATTATTAAAACTAAGAATAATAACAGGTCCGTTTTTCATAGCCATTTCTATAGCCATAGTGCCGTTGGTAGTACTATATACTATATCTTTTCCTTTAACATTATTTTCTGAAAAATTAAAAGGCGAATTACCTAAATCGGCAAAATCAGATTTTATTCCGTTTCGCTCCGCTGCTACTGTAAACCCTTGCTCTTTAAGTTCTTTGGCTCTTTCTAATGCGGCGACAGGTATTATCTTAGTCGCTCCGTTATTAAGTGCTGCACAAATAGATGTTGTCGCTCTTAAAACATCTATAATTACTGTAATATAGTCTTTATTGTTTAATATGTAAGGATATAATACCGGGGAAAAACAAACCTCTATTGTTTTTTTGTCCTGAGTGCTCATTTATTATAAATTCTTTAATATATATTCAGTTATTTTATTGAATAGATGGCAGCGGGTATTACCGCCATAAATAAAATGGTTTTTATCCGGATAAATAAACATATCAAAATGCTTATTTGCTTTATTCATAGCAGTAGTAAATACCATTGTATTCTGAAGATGTACATTGTCGTCTGTAGAACCGTGTATTATCAAAAGTTTGCCTTTAAAATTATCAATATAAGTCATAACAGAACTTTGGGCATAACCCTTTTCATTATCAACAGGTCGCCTCATAAATCTTTCCGCATAAACATTATCATAAAAACGCCAATCAGTAACAGGAGCGACAGCTACTCCCATTTTAAACCATTCAGCCCCTTTTGTAAGACAAAGAGCGGTCATATACCCGCCATAGCTCCAGCCCCATATACCTATCCTGGAGGCATCTATAAAAGGTAAAGCACCTAAATACTTAGCAGCAGCTATCTGGTCATCACTCTCTAAAACCCCTATTTTCTGATATGTACATTTCTTAAACTCTTCGCCTCTTGCTCCGGTGCCTCGATTATCAACCGAAACAATTATATAACCCTTTGCTGCGAGCATCTGATACCAAACAAAATCCTGCCCTCCCCAGTTGTTTTTAACTGTTTGCGAACCGGGTCCCCCGTAAACAGTCATTAAAACCGGATATTTATTTGCCGGATTAAAGTCGGCGGGCTTGAGCATCCATCCGTTTAATTCTATATTTTCATCAGTTTTAAATTTAAAAAACTCCGTTTTACCAAAATTATATTGCTTAAGAGTCTGAGCTAAGCCTTCATTATTTTCCAATACTCTTAACTCTTTTCCATCTGAAGTATTTATTGTATAAACAGGAGGCGTCGATTTATCAGAAAAAGTATTTATATAATACCTGTAAGTTCTACTAAAATCAACTGTATTAGCTCCTTTTTTAGATGAAATTAATTTTTTGTTTTTCCCTTCAAAATCTATTGAATACAGAGCTTTTTCGAGCGGAGATTCCTCAACAGAACTATAATATATAATTTTTTTTGATTGATTTACTCCTTCAATATCCGTAACATCCCAGCTCCCTTTTGTAAGCTGTTGATATTGCCCGCTTTTTATGTTATATATATAAATATGATTATACCCGTCTCTTTCGCTATTAAGAATTATCTGCTTATTATCTTTGAGAAAAGTCAGATTTTTAATAACATCAATATAATACTTGTTTGACTCTGTATAAATTATATCTGTATTTCCTGAATTAATGTCCGCAATAAGAATTTCCAGTTTATTCTGCATGCGGTTAAGCTTTTGAACAGATAATTTATCCTCTAAAGCAGTCCATTGAACCACAGGCAGATATTGGTCAGTTTCTTTGCCTGTATCTATTTTTTTAACAGATTTGCTTTTTAAATCATAAATAAAAAGCTCTACTATTGAATTAGCCTCTCCTGCTTTGGGATATTTATAATTATATGTTTCGTTATATAAATCTTTATAAAAAGTAAGCTGGTATTGCTTAACCGCAGACTCATCAAATCTGAACCAAATCAGTTTGCTGCCATCGGGCGACCACTGGTAGGCTTGCCGCAGGTCAAATTCTTCTTCATAAACCCAATCAGGCATACCATTAATGATTTTATCTTTTAATCCATCGGCGCTTATCTGTGTTTCCGTATTATCTTCAAGATTTTTAATATATATATTATTTTCGTAAACAAAAGCTACTTTAGACCCGTCAGGTGAAAAAGCAGGATATATAACTTTGCCTTTATCTGTCAGACTTTTCAACTGACTGCTTTTAATGTCATAAACAAAATAAGTAGCTTTGACTGAATATCTGTAAATTCTTTCAGTTTCAGCAGCAATAAGAATTTTTTGTTCGTTTTCACTAAAACTAAAGTTATCAGGCTTTATTGATATTTTAGGCATTATAAGCTCACCTGCGCTAACGCTATTATATGAATATTTCATTATTCTTCCCTCTTCCTCAATACAGTAATGTTCTCCATCTTTTAAATGATATATATTATCTATATTTCTGGGATAAAACTTATAATTAAGCCAAATATCTTCTATGGTAATTTCTTTTGATTTATTCTGTGTTTTACCTTTAAAACCTGAAAAAAACAAAGCTAATAAAAGTAAAATTAAAAAACTTCTATTTTTCATAAAAATGCATCTCTGAAATATAATTATAAACTTTTTCAGGTAACATATACCTGACATTTTTCTTATTTTTAATAGCTTCGCGAATAAAACTTGACGAAAGCTCAATTAGCGGAGCGGGTGCAAAAATAACATTTTTATCTGCATCGGTTTGAATATCTTCAAATGATTTCCGGGGATATACATATAAATTATATTTCTGCCTGATTAATTGATAATTTTTCCATTTATGCAAACTCAGGTAATTATCAGCTCCCATAATCAATGAAAACTTTTTATCAGAATATTTTTCTTCCAGATTTACAAGAGTGTTTATTGTATAAGAGGGCATAGGCAGGTGAAATTCAATATCGCAGGCTTTCAGGGTAATACTATCTTCGGTTGCTAATCTGACTAAATGCAGACGCTGATGGTCTTCAAGCATTGCATTTTTCTGCTTTAAAGGATTTTGTGGCGTTACAACAAACCATACCTCATTCAAATCGGTAAATTCGGCAAAATAACTGCCTATTATAAGATGCCCGATATGTAACGGATTATAAGAACCAAAAAATAATCCTATATGTTTCATTGTTTACTTTGAATATTTGTTAATTTTTTAACCACCTTAGGCAAAGCATCCACGCTTCGTCTAAAATTATTTAATATTTTTTTAATCCTTCGATTATCAATAACCACTATCTTTAGATAGGGGGAATAGATAGTTTTTTCACATTATCAGGGCTTTAGTCCAAATCATTTAATTATTAGATACTTTCTATAGTGCTTTCATTAATGTCCATCCATAATTCTTTGTGCTTTATTATTTGAGTTCTTTGAGATTAAATATCATTAATTTTGAGATTATGGATGTATACTAATTAATCAGAATAATACATATAAAACAATAAGTTATGCTTTTATTAATTAGTATTCAGAAAATTATAAATAATATTATAAACTTCATTAATAGCTTTTTCAAGGTTTTCATTAATTATAATTCTGTCAAATTCATTTGAATGTGCTAACTCAAGTTTCGCTTTTGTCATTCTTTTGTTCATTGATTCTACATTCTCAGTCCCTCTTGCTTTAAGCCTTTTCTCTAATGTTTCAAAAGTATCGGTTTTAATAAAAAGAGCCAGGGCTTTATTACCATACATCTTTTTGATATTTAATCCTCCGAAAGTATCAACATCAAAAATAACGTTTTTTCCTTTAGACCAGATTCGCTCAACCTCGCTTTTCAAAGTACCGTAAAAGCTACCGGGATAAACTTCCTGCCATTCAAGAAATTCATCCAGTTCAATCTTTTTCTTAAATTCATCAACTGAAAGAAAATAATAGTCCACTCCTTCTTTTTCGCCTGCTCTCATTTCCCTGCTACAGGCAGATACAGAAAACTCAAGTGAAGTAATACGTTTTAATATTTCTTTCGCTATTGTAGTCTTTCCTGCTCCCGAAGGAGCGGAAAATATGATTATTTTGTTGCTTTTTATATACATTTTAAGTTGCTTCCTTTTTTCTATACTCTCCTTTTATATCTAAAAGAAAAAGATTTAACCTGAATTATTTATAAAAATAAAATATTTCTTTCTCACAAAATTCGCAGAGAAAATTCTTTGCAGCTTTTGTGAAAATTTAAAACTGCAAAAATAATAATAAATACATTTTGAAGATATTGTTATAAATATCTTATTTACAATATATTTAATAATTGTTCCTTGATTTTCTCCAGTTCATCTTTCATCTGAACTACTAATTGTTGGATATTTGCATCATTGGCTTTAGAGCCCAAAGTATTAATTTCCCTGCCTATTTCCTGTGAAATAAAAGAAAGTTTTTTCCCACATTCTTCCTCTTTAATAGTTTCTAAGAAATAATCGCAATGTTTTTTTAGTCTTATTTTTTCTTCCGAAAAATCCATCCTTTCAATATAAAAAAACAACTCCTGTTCAAACCTGTTATTATCAATTTGTTTGTCTGATAAAAAACTATTAAAATTATTAATTATCCTGTCTTTTATTTTATTAATCCGCTGCGGTTCAAAACCTTCTATTTTATTAAGGTTTTTAAGTATATTTTCTATATGCTGGATAATATCCTTTTCTAATATTTTACCTTCTTTAATTCTAAATTCATCTGTATCATTAAAGGCTTTAATTATTTGATTTCTCAAACTCAGCCATTCTGTTTCACTGATTTCTTCAGAATTATTTATTAACACATCAGGAAGATGCATAATTATTTGCAAATAATCAATACCTGTTGTCTGCATTTTAGTAACATCAGCTATCTGTTTTAAGTCTTTATAATAATTTTCAGCAAGTTTAGTATTAATTTTAGAAGTAGCTTCCTTGCCATAATTCTCAATCATAATACTTATTTCAATTTTTCCTCGTTTAAGAATTTCCGCTGCAAGTATTCTTAAATCAGGTTCTTTTAATTTGTATAAAGGGTCATTTGTTTTATAAAAAAAATCAAGATTCTTACTATTAATAGTTTTTACTTCAATAGTAATTTTTTTATTATCGCCTTGCAGTTCGGCACTGCCAAAGCCTGTCATTGATTTTAACATATAAATAAAGAATAGTAATTAATTATTTGTTTTAGCTCTATTTTAATAAAGATAGCAATTTGAATTGAGGGTATCTCTAAAAACTCCGTTTTCCCTCTCCTAAAATTAGGAGAGGGTAAGGGTGAGGTTAAATTTTAATTAGTTTTTAGAAGTCCCCTTGAATTAATATGAAGCATCCACATCCCCAAAACAAATTCCTTTAATATCCTGGTTAACAGCTGCTCCATTTACATTTATATTAACTTTTTCAAACAACCAGTCACCTGAAGGGAAAAATTTAAGTATGCCTATAAAACGCCTGTTTATGTAAAGAGCATCCAGCGGATTAACCAACCCGTCTTTGTTAACATCAGCAGCAGACTTCCTGAATTTATCAGGAAATGAAAATAAACTAATAAAATACCTGTTTATTATTAAGGCGTCTATCGGGTTAACTCCCTTCTGTGCTTTTTTGGTTTTTGCTGTTATAATATAATCTCCATCCGATACGGTCTGAAAAACATAAGTTCCATCAACATCTGTTTGTGTTGAATCAATTTTAGCACCTTCTTTATCATTTAGAAAAACAGTAACATCGCTTAAAGGCGTTTTGGATGTATTATTATAATTAACTTTGCCCTCAACCTTATAATATTGTACCTCCTGGGTTGTAACACAAAGCGGCGGCAGACTTTCATAAACCATAACATTGTCTATTCCAGCCAGGTAAATCTGGGTATCGGTATTCTCAAAAGGACAATATATGGAAAAAACAATATTTATTACTGCTTTATTTGATACACCTGTTAAATCAATATCAATTTCTATATGTTCCCATTTTCTTTCCTTGTCAAAAACAAGATATTTCTCCATTATAGTATTAAGATTATTATCATCAGCGCTAACTACTATTCTGTCGCTGCCATATTGATTAGTCGGTTTATAATGACTTGAAATAAATGAATTAGCCATATCAAAACTAAGAGTAATTTTGTCTCTGCCTGTGCAATTGATAGAGGGCATACGCAGAAAAGAATACATATATCTGTTAGCTGTTATACCCTTATACCCTGCATAACCGCCGCTATTGCCTCCTGAAGCTATATAATCGGCTGCTTCTGGCTGACCCTCTGTAATACAACGCCATTCCTGTTTATTAGTTTTGCTAATACTGTTAATAATGTCAGAGTTAAATTCTTCTTTTTGGAATAAAATATTTTGAGAAGGAATATAAGAAATAACACCTGTTCCGTTTTCAGCAATAATATAAAAACAATATTCCTGTCCGAGGGTCAAACCTGTTATCTTAATATTGCCCCATTGCTTTTTGCTCCTGTATGCAGGCGTTGCAGATAAACTGCCGTCAATCTGAACATACTGGCTTGTAGTTTTACAAAATATCGCATATAATACAGAATCACTGTTATTATCTTCTCCGATTTTAAGAGTAATAAAATCCTTACCCAAAGACGAAACAACCGGCATAGTAGGTGCGGAAGCCTGAGTGTAAGTCTTAAAAACTTCGGAAGTTATTGTAGTATTATCGGTTTTATGAGCAGTTACAGTATAATAAAATAACTTAGCTGCTTTATCGCCACAATTATGACTATATTTATTATCTACACCACTGTAAAGATTTTTCCAGCTTTTCCCATCCTCAGAATAATTCAAATCGTATAAGTTAGCATCTATAACTTTATTCCATTTAAGATTAATAATATATTGGTCATTCTGAGAGGTCTGGGAAGTGGAAAAAACAACAGGTTTTAGACCATCTTCGGGTAAATTATAAGTAACAGAAAGAACAGGATGATAATTTCCGCTTTTATCATTATAGAGTTCGGCATAAGTATCATAACCATAATAAACCGAAGTAGGTCTGAAAGCGATTGCAAACCAGCCCTTATCAATCTGTTCTTCAACATCGGCAGATGCTAGCGAACCAACACCCCCGATTATATTGGTAAAAGATTTACTATGACTGTTTTTATCGTCGCTCCATTGCTTGGTGTCATCATAAACCCTGCTGTTAACAATATGATTAAATAATTCTGACCCTGAAACTATACCTGTAGGGTCGATTTTCATAGCTTTAATATCTGTCCATAAAAGTAAATCGGAATAACTGCCCGTATAAAAGCTTGACCTGACTGTAGTAAGGCTTACCTCATTAACCAAAGCCGCTTTACTAAGGGCTGAGATATTAAATTTTATCCATCCGCAAACCCACTGACTGCTTATATATCCGAACATAAGCTGATTATTAGATTGTATAACTCCATTACCGGTTACGGACCCTGTCCAATTAGACCCGGTTTCAGGATTATAGGTTCCTGTCAAATTATCCGCAAGAAAAAGCGCAGTTTCAGAACCATCAGCATTTTTATAAAAGCGGCTGTTTGCCGTTCTTTTGCTTTTAATTTCCTTTGCATTTGGAGACAATGAAATCAAATCAGGATTAAAGCCTGTTTGTGTATAAGCTGCTATAACTATAAATATAAAGAAACTTAATATTGTAATTCTCATAATAATAATAAAAAGATGCAAAAATAAACAAAAAATGTTTAACATTTTATAATTGTTAATTATTTACAATCTTTTTAAAAATTAACATAAAGGGATATGATAAAATATTTAATTTTGCATCTAATCATTTTTAAATTTATGCAGCGTTTACTATATATATTATTCTTTATCTTATTTGCCATAAAAGCTTATTCGCAGGGTGAGGGCGTTTTATCTCCTTTAAATCCTGATTTTTTAAAATATAGAGTTGCGATAGAAGCAGATAAGTTTATTAATTCCAGCAAAGACGGTTTCCCTTTAGGCTATATACCTTCGCCCGCCAAGCCCGACTTTACTAATTATTTTAAGAAAAAGAAAAAAAGTAAAAACGATTTTCCTGCAACTTATGATTTGAGGACTTTGGGATTGCTGACTTCAGTTAAATATCAGGGCGATTGCGGCGCCTGCTGGTCTTTTGCCGCTTTAGGCGCTGTTGAAAGCCGCTGGCTTATGCTTAAAGCAGGGACTTTTGATTTGTCTGAAGACAATATGAATAATTGCCATCACTTTGAATATGCTTCCTGTATGGGCGGTAATGCTTTAATGGCTACTTCTTATCTGGCAAGGCTTTCGGGTCCTTATACTGAAAAAGATGACCCTTATACAGCCAAAGCAAACAATTGCCCTTCTGGACTTACGCCTGTCTCTTATGTGTGCGATGCACGATTTGTTCCTAATGATATGGACGCAATCAAGCAGGCAATTATGGATTATGGAGCTTTATATATGGCTTTCTATTATTCTGATGAATATTATACCAAATCAAATTATACCTATTATTGTCCCGATGCATCACAATTTGCAAATCACGCTGTTTTATTAGTCGGGTGGAACGATACAAAGCAGACCGCCGGTGGTACTGGCGCCTGGATAATAAAAAATAGCTGGAGCAGCAGTTGGGGTGAAAAAGGCTTTGGTTATATTTCTTATAATGACAAAATTGCTTTATCCGAGAATGCTTATTTTCCTGTAAAGAATGATTTTTATGCTGCTTCAAAGCTTTATTATTATGACGACCTGGGCTGGGTTCGCGACTGGGGTAACAAAAACGAAAGCGCTTATGCCCTAATAAAATTCACCACAGTTGATAATAACCCACTTACTAAAGTAGGAACCTGGGTTACTGCTTCTGACTGTAAAATTGATATTGAAATTTACGACAGTTTCAACGGCACTTCTCTTGGAACTATGCTTTCCTCTTTATACGGACAGACCTGCCCTTTACCCGGTTATTATACTTTTGATTTACCTTCAAAAGTTTTATTAACTAAAGGAAAAGATTTCTTTATTAAAATTAAATATTACACCCCGGGCTACAATCAGCCTGTACCTGTAGAAATGAAAATGTACGGTTATTCCAATCCTACCATAGAAACGGGAAAATGTTGGTTAGGAACTAATGGAAAAAACTGGACTGCCATTGGAACGGGGACAAATATACCTTACGACCTCTGTATTAAAGCCTATACTTATAACACCTGCAACCCTCCGAAAGCAAGCATTACTCCTGCAGATTCAATAAATATATGTGCAGGAGAAACAGTGTCACTACTCGCTAATTCGGATCCAAATACAAACTTCCAATGGCAAAAAGGTATTAATGATATTGCAGGAGCGACTAATTCTAATCTGACTGTTTCCGAATCAGGCAGCTATTCTGTTGTAATTACTAATAAAGAAGGCTGCGCCGCTGTTTCAAATACCGTTAATATCTCGGTTTTCAATGTTGAAGCGCCTTCCGAAATTACTATTAATTGTATGGACAGCGTTCAACTAACACCTTCTTTAATATTGCCTACAGGAAATTATTTAATTTTATTTGAGCCTGTTTATAAAAAATACACAAACATAGCCCTTGCATCCTTCGGCGGTTCAGTTAAAACATCTTTTATTTCAGGTAATCTTGTTTATGAAAAAGACCAGGCTAATAGCTATAACGGCTGCTCCCCCAACGGCTTCAATCAAGACAAATTAATAGGCAAAATAGCTATGATAGACAGGGGCGACTGCGAATTTGGGTTCAAAGCCTTAAAAGCTCAGGAAGCCGGGGCTAAAGCTGTTATTATCGTGGATAAACAGCAAAGCTACAGCTTAGTCTCTCCTGCTGCAGGAAGTTATGGCGCTCAGGTTAAAATCCCTGTTATTATGATAACCTATAAAGACGGGATTTACCTGAAAAATATACTCAACACTTCTGGCTTTGCTAAAGTGAGTCTTGGATTTGACAGCAGGTCGCTTTCAGTTCACTGGTCGCCTGCTGACGGATTAAATTCAATTGATATTCCCTATCCTTACGCTAAACCTATAAAAAATACTATTTACAATTTTACTGTCTCTAACGGCATCTGTACTGCCAAAGGCGAAATAAACATCAAAATAAAAGACCTCCCCGAAATTAATCTCGGAAAAGATACAACTATTTGCAATGACCAGACTTTTATTCTTAATGCCGGTAATAATGATTATCTTTACAAATGGAACGATAATTCCGAAAATCCCGAATTAAATATTAATACATCCCTTTTAAATCTTGGCGACCATATATATTCTGTTACTGCTACCAACAATAAAGGCTGCTATACTTACGACAGCATTAAAATTAATATAATCCCTGTAAGCTATTACAAACTTGACGGCACTATTACTTATGCCAATTCTGAAAATACTCCTATCACCCAATTAAGGCTTTACTTAAAAGATAAAGAAAGCATTGTTATTGACTCCGTATTATCCGACTCTACAGGATATTTTCAATTTAATAACTTACGCAACGGCATTTATACCATATCTTCAAATATCAATAAACAATGGGGCGGCTCTAATTTTGAAGATGCTCTTTTGCTTATTAATAATTATCTTAGCAGATATAAAATATCGGATAAAATAAAACGAATAGCCTCTGATGTAAACTCTGATAATATTATAAATCCGCTTGATGCTCTTATTATTAACAGGCGTTTTATAGGCTCACTTGAAAACTTTAAATCAGGCGACTGGTATTTTCCTCCCCAAAAAATTACAATTTATCTTAACAATCAAAATATCAACCTGAAAACTATATGTTTTGGAGATGTTAACGGAGATTATAAATTTTAATTCTTTTACCTGATTGATTTTCAAACTTTATCTAAAAGATTTCTTTCCCAGATTTTAATTTTTCTGTGTTTAAATGTGTTTATCTGAGGCTATTGATAATTAAAGCATTAAAGAAAATATTAAATAATTTTAGACTTTTTATACTATGCACGGTTGTAAATTCAGAACTCCTGACCTGTTACTTACAATCAATATTTTACAAATAGGTTTCTCGCAAGCACAATTGTCTTAATTTTGCTGGATTTAAAATTAGACAATATGCAGATGCAGATGCCAATATATC
>JAGODS010000070.1 GCA_017998135.1 Bacteroidales bacterium | reverse complement strand
TACTAATTAAATTTATTTATTTATGAAAAAAGGTGTATTATACTTAGATGAACAGAGCGACCCTGAACTTATTGAAACTGCTACTGAGTTAGAATCAAAAATTTCGGGAAATCTTAATTTTACTACCCCAAACCCGTCTATTGCTGAGCTTAACGCTGCTCGCGTTGCCTTTGCTCAAGCCTATTTAGAATCAAGAGACGGAGCTAAAAGCAAAATGCTTGAACTTAAAATTAAACGTAAAAGTCTCAAAGAAATTCTCACCAAAGAAGTTGCTTATGTCAATAGCATTGCTCTTGGTGATGAAGCTATTATCATCTCTGCTGGTGTGAAAGTGGCTAAAGAAAAAGAACCTTTTGGCATACTGCCCGCTCCTCAAGACCTTAAAGTACTCGACGGCGACAACGAAGGCGAAGTCTATGCTAAATTTGATAAAGTTAATGGTGCTTACAGTTACTTCGTCCAGTATTACGAAGAAGGTTGGGAAAGAGATGCAAATGTTAACGCCAATGTTTTGAATTCTGTTACACAGCCTGTTGACGATCCATCCGGCATCGCTCTTGCACAAAAAATGTGGAGCGGTAGCGACGTTTCAACTAAAACTAAAATCAAAATCGCTGGCTTGACATCGGGCAAACGTATCTGGGTCAGAGTATGCGCCGTCGGCGCCGAAGGAAAAGGAACCTGGTCAGACCCTGCTACTAAAGTCGTTGAATAATTCACAAACCAATCCCCCCTCCTCTCCTTAGATAAGAAGAGGGCTGGGCTGAGGTTGAAAATAATAAAAAAAACAGCGCCCGCCGAAAAGCTGATTTAAATGAGTAGGCAAAGATTTAAAACAAATTATATTTATGAAAATTAAACCATTATTAAAACTTTCAATTATTTTTATTATTCCATTTTTATTTTTGGAATGTGCTACAATAGTTAGTAAAAGTTCATATCCTATTAATATTAAAAGTAATCCAGAAGGTGCTAAGTTTATTATTTTTAATAAGAAAATGCAAGAAATATATCAAGGAAAAACTCCTGCTACTATCAATTTAAAATCAGGTGCAGGTTATTTTTCTAAAGCAAGTTATATAATTGATTTTTCTTTAGAGGGGTATAAATCAGAAAAAGCAATAATATCAAGCAGTTTAAATGGATGGTATTTTGGTAATTTGTTATTAGGAGGACTTTTAGGAATCTTAATTATTGACCCTTTAACTGGTGCAATGTGGAAAATTGATACTAAATATATTGATGTTACTCTAAATTATGAAACGTATTATAATAATTACATTCCTCAATTAAGAATATATAATATTAATGAAATTCCAGAAGAATGGAAACAACTCTTAATTAGTATCAAATAACTTATAAACAATTTAATAGATGTATTTTTGTAATTTTTTTTACCAAACAATTAAAATAATTTATATTATGAATAAGAATAATCTTTTAATTTTTAGTATTTTAATTTTAATATTTTATGGATGTGCTCCAAGTGAAAAATTAGTTTTTAGATCCACAGAGTCAGATGCTCAGATATGGGTTAATGGTCAAAAAGCTGGCATTGGTTCAACAGATGAATATGTTTTAAAAGAAAATCATTGTATACATGTTAAAGTTGAGAAGATTGGCTTTATTACCTATGAAAACAAGTTTTGTAAATATGATAAAAAATATAAATCAGATCCAAATATTAAATTGATTGAGTTAATTAGAGATGATGCGTATGATGCATCAATACAATCAGATCAAGCTAATAAAGATTTTATAGCAGAAGTAAATAAGAAATATACTATAGATGAGGCTTGGAAAATAATTCATCAAACTTTAACAAACTATTTTGAGATTGAATATGCTGATAAAGAAACTGGATATTTAAAAACCACTTGGCAATCTATGTCTTTTAGAACCAAAACTGTAAGAACTAGAGCCATAGTTAAACAATATAATCTAACTCCATTACAATATCAAGTTAGAATTGTTAGTGAAATTGCATTAAAAGCTGATCAAAGCGTTAAAAATGATGAAAAATTTATGTCATGGGATAGAATTTTAAGAAAGTATGATGGTGTAATAAATGAATTTCAAACAAGACTAAGTGCAAAATAAACTAATTAATTAATCTTTAAATTATTGTTAAATGAAAAATTTTATTCTTATTCTGTTTTTATTAAGTTCAAATTTTTTTATAATTGCTCAGGAAAATTTAGATAATGATTTTCTAAATGCATCTGTTATATCGGATTTATCAAATAAATATTTTGAAGTAGAAATAAATTCTAATTTTTCTAATGATGAAACATGGATTCTTATTAGTCAAATAATTAGTAATTATTTTGATGAAATTGAATATTCTGATTTTAAAACAGGTTATCTTAAAACAAATTGGAAACCAAAATATTTTAAAAACAGAACTGTAAGATCAAAAGCAATTATTAAATTGGCTTCTATTAATCCTTTAAAATATAAAATTAAAATAATTAGTGAAATCTCAATCAGACCAAATGCTAATTTAAGAGATGATGAAGCATTTAGAGAATGGGATAGAATTTTGAAAAATTACGAAGAGCTTTTACAAGAGTTTAGATCTCGTTTAGGAAAAAAATGATTTAACCTTATTAGCCTTTAAATGTAAGTTAACACAGTTCCAAAAAAATAACATAAAATTTATTTAATTGAAATTCAGCATTTTAATTTTAAGTTATATGAGAGAGCTTTTACAAGAGTTTAGATCTCGTTTAGGAAAAAAATGATTTAACCTTATTAGATGCATTTGTAATTGGGAAAAAAAACAGCGGTTGCCGAAAAGCTGATTTAAATGAGTAGGCAAAAAATAAATTTTATTAATTATTATATGAAAAAGAAAATTAATCTTTTATTAGTTAGTACGCTACTAATTGGTAGCTTAATGTTGCCCTCTTGTGCAACAATTTTTGGAGGTAAGGTTACTGAATGCCAAAGGAAGAAACCCGGATCCGGTGAACCTGCAAGAGAAGTAAGAGTAGGAGCGTTAATTGCAGATATTCTACTTTTCTGGCCTGGTGCAATTGTTGATTTTGCGACAGGTGCTATTTATAAACCCTGTAAATAATGTTTTTTAATAGGGCAATTATTATTAATAATTGCCCTATTTTTTATTAAAATTTATGGCTACATTACATAATATTTTAGGTATATATTTTTATATTATAATTGCTGCATTATTTTTTATTTTTATAATTAGTTTTTATAAAATATTTGAAAAAGCTGACCAGCCAAACTGGGCTATATTTATTCCAATATATAATGTTTATATTTTTACAAAAGTGATTAAAAAATCCGGCTGGTGGGTTTTACTTCTTTTAATACCATATTTAAACATTGTATTTAATATTTGGAGTTTTAATCTATTATCAAAAAGTTTTGGTAAAAATGAATTATTTACTTTAGGACTGGTCTTATTTCCTTTTATTTTCTTCCCTGTACTTGCATTTGGCAGGGCAATTTATAAATAATTAAAGCGTATAATTATTTAAACCATTTCAATTTATCATTTTCGTCTCTCTTTTACTCATTTATTACGAATGCTTTTTTTATCTTTTTGTTTGCAACAATTTTAGTAGTGCAATATTTCTGGTTTTTGGTAATTAAAAATTTTAATTTTACTATTTAAAAACAATCAAACCTCACTCCGACTCTCTCCTTATCTAAGGAACTTGTCTATGAATACAAGTATTTGATTAAAGGGATAAACAGATTATTATTTATTGATATAAATTATTTCGCCCTTACAGGGCTGGGTGCTATGTGATTCTTTTTCACAGGTCGTTGCCCTGTGCTGATATATTTCGCCCTTTCAGGATTGGGTGTTATATGATTCTTTTTTCACAGGGTGTTGCCCTGTGCTGATATATATCACCCTTTCAGGGCTGGGAATTTTTATTATCCTGTCAAATAAAATTAGAAAAATATTTTGTAAATTTGCAGAAATTTTTTTATGACTAAAGAAGAACATATTCATTACTGGATAAAATCTGCTGAGACTAATAAAGAAACAATGTATTATTTATTTCAAGGGAACAAATATGTTGATTCTTTGTTTTTTGGGCATTTGTATTTAGAAAAAATATGTAAAGCGCTTTGGGTAAAAAATAATGAAAACAATTTTCCTCCAAAAATGCATAACCTGTTATTTATTTTAGAAAAAGCAGGCATTAAGTTAGATGAAAATGATAGTGAATTTTTAGATATACTAAACAGGTATCAACTGGAAGGGCGTTATCCTGATTATATCAATTTAATTCACAAAGAAACGGATTTGGATTCTTGTTTGCAGTATATTAATAAAATTAATAATATAGCACAATGGCTGATGAGAATGTTATAAATACTGTTAAAGAATATATACTTACCTGTCAGAGTTTGGGTATATATTTTTACAAAGTTATTTTATTCGGGAGTTATGCGAAGGGTGAAAACACTGTTGATTCAGATATTGACCTTGCATTGGTATCTGAAGCATTTACAGGTTATCCAATAGCAGACAGAAAAAAAATCTCAAAAGCAAATATAAAATTTACTCAAATTGAGCCTCATACCTTCTCTATACATTATTTTATAAAAGGAGACCCTTTTATAAATGAAATCGTTAGGACAGGTATTGAAATTGCTGTTTAATAGATAATTTTTTGAACTATGTAATGTTTACTTTGTTCGGATTTAATAAGCTATAGCTTACTATCTTCAAGTAATGTGTTAATTTGAAAATATTCAACTTCATCCCAGCATTCTTCTTGTCTGAGGCGAGAGAGGAAGCGGAGTTTTACTAATATTCAATGATTTTTAGTATTTTTGCAAAATAAAATATTAAGCGATGAATACAAGAAAAGAACTTTTTAATAAGAAAACTAAGACTTATGAAGTGGATAGCGATTTAATCCGTTTGAATAAATATATATCTAATTCGGGTATTTGTTCCAGGCGTGAGGCTGATGAGCTGATAAAAGCGGGGGTTGTCAAGGTTAATGGGGTTTCTGTTACTGAATTGGGGACAAAGATAAAGAAAAGCGATTCTGTTGAATATGGCGGACAAAAGATAAAAAATGAGAAGCACAGGTATCTTTTATTAAATAAACCAAAAGATTATATAACCACTGTTGATGACCCTGAAGGACGAAAAACAGTAATGCAGTTAATAGAAGGGGCTTGCAAGGAAAGGATTTATCCTGTCGGCAGATTAGACAGAAATACTACAGGTTTGTTACTGTTTACCAATGACGGCGAGCTTGCCAAAAAATTAACCCATCCTAAATACAAAGTTAAAAAGATTTATTATGCCGAACTTGATAATAACCTTAAGACGGCTGATATGAAAGCTATTGCTGAAGGTATCAAATTAGAGGACGGCTTTATGAAAGTTGATAATATTTCTTTTATAACAGGTGAAAAAAGTAAAAAGATGGTGGGTATAGAAATACATTCGGGTAAAAACAGAATTATTCACAGGCTTTTTGAGCATTTAGGCTATAAAGTTGTCAGATTAGACCGTACTTATTATGCTGGCTTGACAAAGAAAGACCTCCCCAGAGGCAGATGGCGCTTTCTGATGGATAAAGAAATAAACAGGTTTAAAATGAACCAGTTTGTTTAAAAATTTATAAAATAGTCCGCAGGTAAGGTTTAAAGGTTATGTGTTATAAGTGATATTACATTATCGTGCATTATTCCACAGTAACAGATTTGGCGAGGTTGCGAGGCTGATCAACGTTGCAACCGCGCATAACCGCTATATGATAAGATAAAAGTTGAAGAGGTATGGTAGCGAGCAGCGGAACAAAGGGTTCTTCGGTTTCAGGTATTTCAATACAATAATCGGCTATTTCTTTAACGCTTGTATCTCCTTTAGAAATAATAGCTATTATTTTACCATTTCTTGCTTTAACTTCCTGTATATTGCTTAAAACCTTGTCATAAGTACCTTTGTTAGTAGCAATGACAACAACCGGCATTTGTGCGTCAATTAGAGCGATAGGACCGTGTTTCATCTCGGCAGCAGGATAGCCTTCGGCGTGTATATATGAAATTTCTTTTAGTTTAAGAGCGCCTTCAAGAGCGACAGGGAAATTGTATCCTCTGCCAAGGTAGAGGAAATTGCGGGCATCTTTAAAAATTTCAGCGAGTTTTATGATTTGGTCGTTAGTTTTGAGAGTTTCAACTACTTTGTCGGGAATAGACTCAAGCTCATTTATAAGCTGATGGTAACGGGTTTTGGATATTGTTCCCTTTTTAAAAGCGAGCATAAGAGCCATAAGAGCAAGAATTGTAACCTGGGCTGTAAAGGCTTTTGTAGAAGCTACGCCTATTTCGGGTCCTGCGTGGGTATAAGAGCCTGCGTGAGTTGCTCTGGCAATTGATGAGCCTACCACATTGCAAATACCTATGATAGTGGCGCCTTTCTTTTTGGCAAGTTCAATAGCGGCAAGAGTGTCGGCAGTCTCACCTGATTGAGATATGGCAATAACAATATCTGACTCATAGATTATAGGGTTTCTGTATCTGAATTCGGAAGCATATTCTACTTCCACAGGCACTCTAACCAATTCTTCAAACATATATTCTCCAACCAATCCGGCGTGCCAGCTTGTTCCGCAGGCGATAATAATATAGCGGTCGGAATGTATTAAGGTTTGTTCGTAGTCAAGAATACCACCAAGAGAAACTTTGCCTTCAAGAATATTAAGTCTGCCTCTCATACTGTCTTTGATAGAGCGAGGCTGCTCATAAATTTCTTTAAGCATAAAATGAGGAAAGCCTTCTTTTTCCAGAGCGCTTAAATTGATTTCAAGTTGTTCAATATATGGAGTTATCTGAAGGTTTTTAATAGTTTTAATTTTAAGACCCTCGTTAAGGTCCATTATGCCAATTTCTTCGTCATTAAGATAAACTACATTTTTAGTATATTCAACAATAGGAGTTGCATCAGAACCGACAAAATATTCGCCTTCGCCAATTCCAATAACGAGAGGACTGCCTTTGCGTGCGACGAGCAGGCGGTTAGGTTCGTCTTTAGACATAACAACGATAGCATAGGCGCCGATAACCTGGTTAAGAGCAATGCGTATCGCTTCAACCAAATCAACTTTATCATTAATTCTTATATCCTCAATAAGGTGAACTAAAACTTCTGTATCAGTTTCGCTTTCAAATTTATATCCCCTGTTAACAAGTTCTTTCTTTAGTAAAGCATAATTTTCAATAATACCATTATGAATCATAACTATTTGTTTTGATTGAGAATAATGGGGATGAGCATTATTATCTGTTGGTTCGCCGTGTGTTGCCCAACGTGTATGACCAATTCCTATTGTTCCGCTGGTGTCTTTATCTTTTGTCATTAAATCTAATTCAAGTACTTTTCCCTTACATTTGTAAAGATTTATTTCCTTGTTTAATAGTGCTATACCTGCACTGTCATAACCTCGGTATTCAAGCCTGTATAACCCTTTTAAGAGTATAGGATAGGCATCTCTTTTTCCTATATAAGCAACTATTCCACACATATTGTAATTATTGAATTATAGATTTTTAAATCAGATAAATTTTAATTTAGTTATTTATCAATTCATAATTGTATAAGTAATTTCAAGTTTAGTTTTATTATTAGCAGCACCTGCACCGTTTATAACAACCCTTTGAGCATTAGCAGCAGCACCTTCTATCATCATATATAGGTTTTTATCTTTATATATATCATTTAGAAGATATTGAGTGAATAAAGATAGATTAAACCTGTATTCTTTTTTATCTGAATTGTAAGTCCCTCCAAAATAATCGGTACCGAGATAATAATCAGGAGCAAAAATAAGAGTTCCGCTGTCATTATAGCGCATTAAAAGCAAATTATCAGGAATACCTGTAGTAGAGTTATTATAATTGATTTCATCAACTTTAACGACAAGTTCGGCTTTGTTAATAATTATTTTTTTATATTTTTGAAGGTCTTTTATAAAAGGAAAATTAATTTTTGATTTTATACCTCCCATTGATTGAAGAAATAATAAATCTTTACCAGTTACAGTGTCTGTTTTGTTTATTTGGGCTTTAAGTGAATTAGCTGCATTTTTATAACCGTAATGATTAAAAACATTGAATCTGGCGCAATTGGAATCAAAAATAAAGTCAAGATTAAATTCTCCATCGTCATTATGATAATAAATAGTCATTTTAGAGTGAGAAAGCAATAAATTGAAATAAATAATTGCACCGTTTTTTTCAAGATAATTTGTATCGGGAGCAAAATAAAAACCTTTAAAGAATGTGAGAAATTGAGTATTATTGGGTAGATTTCCATTTATGGAGGCTTGTATTATGCTTTGAGTAAACGAATTATTAAGTTTAATTCTGAGATGAGGGGCGTATTTCGTTCCGCCTACAGATACGCTATCGGTTAATTTAGGTTTGTAAATAAGCTCCGCAAGCATATCAGGTTTATGTTTTACTTTACGGGTTGAATAATAAGTATTACTAAGTGAGATATCTTCGTCAATTTCGTAAATTTGTATCTTTTGTCTTGCGGTAGTATCGCCGTAATATCCGTTATAGGCTAACCAGATTACAAGTGAATCAGCTACGGGATTATTACCAAAATTAATATTATTCTTAGAGAGAAGGACCTGAGAGCAGAAACCGGCGCTAGTTTTTCCAAATTCAGCATCTATAATATTTCCTAAAAGATGGTAAGCCGGAAGATTTGATTTAATAGAATCTTCGCGGACAGAATAGGCATTAATGGTTAATGTATCAGAAAATATAACATTTTGTTTTTCATTTTTTACCTGGTCTAGACCAATATCATCTTTTTCCTCGCAGGAAAGTAAAAATATTAAAATCAGGAAAAAAATTAATTTTTTTGTAGTTGAGTATGAAAGCATAATTGAATTTAATAAGTCAAGAATATTATTTTCTTTTATAGATTTTTTCATAGAATTGATTGTAAGCATCTATGTAATTATCTATAGGCTGATAACCTAAAACGGGTTTTCTTGACGATTTGATATAGTCTTCTACTTCTTGATTTATCTTTTCGGCACCATAAATAATCCCGTCAGCATAATTTATAGCATTTTTAAGAACATTTACATAAGAAGGTTCTCTATAGAGTTTTAAATCCTTTTCTTTTATACCTTCCATTTTAACCCTTCTATAAAAATCAGGATTTAGCTGGCCTGTAAAATCATCATCATACAAGGACAAAATAACTTTAGATTCTGTAAAAAGTGGATTGATTGAATATGCTTTTTTTACAAAAATTGCGGCAATACTTGAAAACCAGCCGTGACAATGAATTATGTCAGGCGACCACCCGAGTTTTTTAACTGTTTCAAGGACTCCCCTTGTATAAAAAACAGCACGTTCGTCATTGTCAGAAAAAAAGTCGCCGTTTTTATCAGTTAGAATAAATTTGCGCTGAAAAAAATCGTCATTATCAATAAAATAAATTTGCATTCTTGCTTGCTGTATAGAAGCTACTTTAATGATAAGAGGATGATCGGCATCGTCAATAATAAGATTCATCCCGGAAAGCCGTATAACTTCGTGAAGAGAATTTCGGCGTTCGTTTATACATCCAAACCTGGGCATAAAAGTCCTGATTTCTTTTTTTTTATCCTGAATGCCTTGAGGCAGCTGCCTGCCTATTATTGCCATAGGGCTTTCATCAACATAAGGAATTATCGCCTGGTTTATAAACAGAACTTTTATTTTATCCATAAAATCTTTAAAAAATCAATTTGCAAAAGTATAAAAAATTTTCCTTAATTATCACTGTTTATTTCTTAATTTTGCATATTTTTTAAATAAACCCTAATTTAAAGCCTGATGGTAACGGTTAAAAAAAATAATATTTTAAAAGAATTATTATCGGAAAAACGAAAATCTAATCCGGAAATAACTATAGGTTTTGTTCCTACTATGGGTGCATTGCATAAAGGACACTTGTCCCTGATGGAAAGAGCTGCAAAAGAAAATGATTTGACAGTTTGCAGTATATTCATTAATCCGCTACAGTTTAATAATAAAGAGGACTTTAACAGATATCCGAGATTAATTGATAGAGATTTGGAATTAATTAATAATTATTGTAATATAGTTTTTATTCCTGAAGCCGAAGAAATACTTTCTGATAAAAATATTCCTGTTTATGATTTGGGAGGTCTGGATAAATATATGGAAGGTATCTACAGACCAGGTCATTTCCAAGGGGTTGCTCATATAGTAAGATTATTCTTTGACCTTATAAATCCGTCCAGGGCATATTTTGGTCAAAAAGATTTTCAACAAC
>JAGODS010000069.1 GCA_017998135.1 Bacteroidales bacterium | reverse complement strand
TTATTATTATAGCTAAGCGTATCGCTCTCAATAACCTGATTTTTATACCTTTGATATTTGCTTTCATCAAAATATGTAGTATCAGCATCAGCTTTATTATAGGTCTGCTGTGTATAATTATATTTTGGCGCATTATTTGTAACTGCTCTCTTATTTATCTGTTGAACATTTTTATCCTTGGGAGAATAATATACATCGTCGTAATAGGCTGTTGGCTTTGTTGTTGAACAGGATATTAATCCGGCAAATATTAATCCTGACAGGATAATTTTTGCTGTTTTTTTTAAACTTTTCATTTTATAGTCCTCCTCTAATATTAAAATTTATAATTTTGTGCCTTTTTAATTTACTACAAATATCATACCAGAATTTTGATATATGGCTAAAAATTTAACAAAACGCAAAGATAATTATGCTCAATGGTACAACGACCTTGTTTTAAGAGCTGATTTGGCAGAAAACTCCGCTGTTAGGGGTTGTATGGTTATAAAACCTTACGGTTACGCTATTTGGGAACTAATGCAACAAGCTTTAGATAAAATGTTTAAAGATACAGGACATTCAAACGCTTACTTTCCTATTTTCATTCCAAAATCTTTTATCAGCAAAGAAGCTTCACACATTGAAGGTTTCGCAAAAGAATGCGCTGTAGTTACACACTACAGATTAAAAAATTCGCCTGAGGGTAAAGGCGTTATAGTAGATGAAGATGCAAAATTGGATGAAGAATTAATAATCAGACCTACTTCAGAAACAATAATATGGGATAGCTATCGTAACTGGATTCAATCATATCGCGACTTACCCCTGCTTATCAATCAGTGGGCTAATGTCGTCAGATGGGAAATGAGAACAAGGTTGTTTTTAAGAACAGCCGAATTTCTCTGGCAGGAAGGCCATACGGCTCATTCTACAAGAACCGAAGCAGTTGAAGAAGCTGAAAAAATGCTAAATGTATATGCAGATTTTGCTGAAAACTGGATGGCTATTCCCGTCCTTAAAGGCGTGAAATCAGTGAACGAAAGATTTGCCGGTGCGGAAGATACATATTGTATTGAAGCGCTAATGCAGGATGGTAAAGCTCTGCAGGCAGGAACCTCGCATTTTCTTGCTCAAAACTTCGCTAAAGCCTTTGATGTTAAATTCGCTAATAAGGACGGTAAACTTGAATATGTCTGGGCTACCTCCTGGGGCGTCTCGACAAGACTTGTCGGAGCTTTAATAATGGCGCATTCCGATGACAACGGACTTGTTTTACCCCCTAAATTAGCTCCTTATCAGGTTGTTATTGTCCCTATTTATAATACCCTTGACCAATTAGATTCTATTAGTGTGAAAGCGCTTCAAATCAAAAAAGCCCTTGAAAATAAAGGTATTAGAGTTAAATACGACGACAGAGATAATTATAAACCGGGATGGAAATTCGCTAACTACGAATTTAAAGGAGTTCCGGTCAGAATTGCTATAGGACCAAGAGATTTGGAAGAAAATACTGTGGAAATAGCACGCAGGGACTTACTGGAAAAAGCCACTCTCTCGGATACCGACATAGAAACAAAAATTATTAATCTCTTAGAACAAATCCAAACTAATCTATACCAACGAGCTCTCAATTTCAGGGATGATAACACCTACTACACGGATAACTGGGAAGAATTTAAAGATATAATAGAAAACAAAGGCGGTTTTGTTTATGCTCACTGGGACGGAACTGCGGAAACAGAAGAAAAAATAAAAGACGCTACCAAAGCGACTATTCGCGTTATACCTTTTGATGTACCTGATGAAACAGGCAAATGTATTTTCTCAGGCAAACCCTCGCTCAAAAGAGTTGTCTTCGCCAAAGCTTATTAAAACCAACCTCTGAAGGTTATGTTTTTAATTAAGAGCTTCTTTTAATACTAAGTTAAACTAAGCACCCTCGCTTCGTTATAATTATTTTCTTTTAACTATTGAAACTACTCTTAAAAGTCTAAATTTATTTAATATTTTTAATCCTTTAATTATCATTAGCCACGACCTTTAAGTTATGAGTGATATAAATTAAACTTTATCCATCGCAGCTTTAGCCCAAAACTTTTAATAATTTGGATTAAATGACAGGTCTGGACAAGATAATTTAATCATTGATAAATAACAAAATCATTAATATTTAATATCAAATATAATAATTTTGCACTCTCAATTTCATTCTATAAACTCCAACAATAACCAAATAAACATTGCAATGAATTATAAATTATCACTTAAAATATTATTCTTAATACTCACAATTACAGGATTTAATTTATCATCTCAAACAGTCCTTGTTAAAAATCTATATGTCAACACAGGAAACGAATATATAAGCTGTTCGCGGACTGACGGTAATGGATATTTGTATTTTTTTGTACGCTCTTATGAAAACAAACAACGAGGCGCTATAATATATAAAACAGACGGCACTACCAATAACACTGTAGTAATAAAGAAAATGAACTTTTATAATAATGGTGAATTGATTGAAGGTGCAGGAGGCGTGGTTTATTATTTTAACGACTCGTGTTATGCTAGTACTTGTAAATATTATTTAAGAGCATATAACTCCAATAATAATAAATGGACATTTATTGCCGAGTTAAAAGAACTCATTGCAGAAGTAAAAAACAATTATATTCTCATTGATGGTTGGCTGTATTACATTCAAAAAGAAGGTATATTCAGAACACGCGGAGAGGCGCCCGAGAAAATCTTAACTACCGATATTTACTATCTGGCATACAGGCTTTCAAAATTTAACGACAATTTAATAATAAGTAATTCTGCCAAGCCTTATTTGAAAGTCTTCAATACAACAACCGGGACGATGTATGACGTAGCCGCAACTTCACAGGATCCGAACCTTGAATTAAATATTTACCATATATTTGAAATCAATAACATATTCTATATTATAAACAAAAAAAAGGACGAGAAGAATACAATAGTTAATTATTTCAGCCAATTAAAAACCGAAAAGGGCGTAATCACAGGGATAGAATATTTACATAGCTTACCCTCAAGTTTACCCTATACTCATCAAACAGGCGTAGCAAAAGGAAAATTCTTCTTTGATGATTATGATAAATTATATGTTTACAATCCTGCTACCAATGCAATAACCGATATTCTAAATCATTTAAATAGCCTGACAACCTATTTTAAATACAAAGATGAAATGTATTTAGTTAATCAATATAATTTATGGAAATCAAACGGCACCTCATCAGGCACTTTAATGTTGAATAACGAATGGGAAAATGAATATAACAGCATTTATACAAACGGGACAGGAGCTTTTGGTTCATATTTCTACAAATCATTCGCAATCTATAATAACAGTCTCTTCTTCATAGGGAAAAGAGAAAAAGGAGAAGAAGGTACTGGCTACGGACTCAGAAGCACTGACGGAACGCCCGGCAAAACTA
Organism: Bacteroidales bacterium; assembly: GCA_017998135.1. Lineage (GTDB taxonomy): Bacteria > Bacteroidota > Bacteroidia > Bacteroidales > JAGODS01 > JAGODS01. The sequence goes on along the minus strand of JAGODS010000069.1, from coordinate 6,873 downwards.
TACAGGAAGATAATATTAAACAGCTTTTTAGTTTCTATGAAATGAATGTAATCAATGACAAACTATTAATATTATGTAGAGTAGATGATGATTATCAGCTCAGAAGATATGACAAAAATGCTACATCCGTAATTAACCCATTTAATCATCAAAAATTCACAATAACTCCAAACCCTGCAAAAGATATAATAAGCATAAAAACCGGGTTCCTGCCTGCAAGCCCTTATATTAAAATATATAACTCATTCGGTAGTTTAGTAAAATCGGAAACAATAAAAAACACACAGAAAACAATTAATATAAACGACCTGCCCACAGGTATATACATAATTGAAATAAAAACCAACGATTGGACCGACCGGCAGAAAATCTTGATTATTAAATAACGCGATACCCCGATATTTCACATCTCCTCCCTGCAACAGATTTAATCAATCTATCTCCCCTATTGATGCAACAACCTGGCTATCATTCATCATCGCTTACCGTCTGCTTTAGCCGACGAATAAAAAATACTCTTCTTTTCCGGCTTTAGCCAAAACTAAAATTCATCATCTCTTACCGTCTGCTTTAGCTGACGGATAAAAAATACTCTCCTTTTCCGGCTTTAGCCACAACTACAATTCATCATCTCTTACCGTCTGCTTTAGCTGACGGATAAAAAACACTCTCATTTTCCGGCTTTAGCCAAAACTACAATTCATCATTTATCATTCATCATCGCTTACCGTCTGCTTTAGCTGACGGATAAAAAATACTCTTCTTTTCCGGCTTTAGCCACAACTAAAATTCATCATCTCTTACCGTCTGCTTTAGCTGACGGATAAAAAATACTCTCATTTTCCGGCTTTAGCCACAACTAAAATTTATCATTCATCATTCAATTATCTCCGCACTCATAACAAACGAACACAAAACTGTGCACAAAAAAATAATAGCTTTAACCAACTTAAATTACAATATGTTTAGACATATTCAATTATAAAAATTATTTTTTAAACATATTAGAAAAATGTTTTGTATTTTTGCAAACAGGTATTATCTATAAATTAGTTCAAAAAACAATTATTAGATGTGCTTATAATTTTTAATATTATGAATAGTAAAAGCAGTTTTTTTAAAGTTGTCATTTTTATTTTTGCAATCGCTATATTTGCTGGATGTAAAAAAGATGAAATAAATAAAAATAATTCACAGACCACCACAGGCAATATAAAAGGGTATGCACAAAAGGGTCCTTTTATAGAAGGGAGTGCGGTTACGGTTTATGATTTGCAGAGCGATTTGTCGCAAAGCGGTAAATCATTTAACGCCCAGATAACCGACAATAAAGGAACATTTGAACTTAACGGTTTATCATTAAGTTCAGATTATATAAACCTGAGAGCCGATGGTTTTTATTTTAATGAAGTTTCAGGTCAATTATCAGCATCACAAATCACTTTATATGCAATTTCAGATATTTCGGATAAAAAGACCATTAATGTCAACTTGCTTACACATCTTGAAAAATCACGGGTAGAATACCTTTTCAACAGCGGAAAATCTTTCAGCGATTCAAAAAAACAGGCGCAAAAAGAAATACTTGACATTTTCAATATACAACAGGATAGTATTATGAAATCTTCAGAGAATCTAAATATAGCCGAAGCAGGAGATGATAATGCGGTTCTGTTAGCCATATCATCAATCTTACAAGGCTTTCGTTCTGAAGGCGAGCTAACAGGATTGCTCTCTAATATCAGCAGAGACATAAAAACAGACGGGATTTTGAATGATACTGCATTAGGTTCCGAACTGATAAATCATACAATATATCTTGATACTAATTCTATAAAAAATAACCTTATCAAAAGATATAAAGAGACAAGGGTAACGCCTGATATCCCCTATTTCGGTAAATATATAAAAGGTTTTATATCCAAAACAAAATTTCCTGTTACAAAGGGGCTTATAACTTATCCTGCAACCGGATTAAACGGAGAAAATATTCTTTCTTTATCAAAAAATGAATATAAAGGTGGAGAGAGTATTACCGATGTAACATTCAGCCTTGCAGCCCACTTAACGAAAGGCACAGCGCTTAAAATCAAAATTACTGCAAAAACAATAATCCCGCCTGATACAGGCAGTGTGAATACTGTTCCAATATGGTATTATAATGCGGATAATAAAATCAATTGGTATATTACAACATTTGACTCCTATACACAAACATTTACTGCTATTGAATCAGGCAAATCCTGTGATTTGAAAATGTATTTCGACAAAGGAACTTTCCTGATTGAATACTTCGAAATGAATTCAAACCAACCAACCCGGACAAAAACAATTACTGTTATTTAATAAACATCGCTTTAGAATATTGCTATCACCGCAGGCGTTCGTTTGCAATGAACGCCTGAAGATTGTTTTAAAAATTTAATTTCTCTTTTTATCATCGTTTACCGTCTGCTTTAGCCGACTAATAAAAAATACTCTTCTTTTCATACTTTAGCCCAAATAATTTAGTTATTAGATACTTTTTAGAGTGCTTTCTTATATTATTAGTTCGAAAAAGTTTTTATTTTTAAGTTTATTTTGAAACCCAACGGGTTTTATGAAAGCTCGCAGATCTTTTTCCTTTTACTTGTAGTCTTGTGCAACATTATATTATTAATTTATGTGTAACCATAAAATTCCTTTTTAACTTTCTTCTTTGCGGTTTGACGACTTAGCGGTTGAGGTTTTTGAAAATATCCGCTATAGATATACACAATAATTTCAGCCTCTTTATCCAATAGGCAAATATCATTTACCATCTTGTCCTTAGCCCTAATAATAAATAAATAAAATCAATATAAAAAACCTAATAGCCATAAAGGAATTATGTTATGGTGTCCTGTTTCAATATCATCCTGAAATATAAAGGAATTTTCAATATTTCTGATTTGATGTGTATCTTTGTTTTTACCTCCTATTTCGATAACAAACTTATTATCTACAAAGAAATCTGCCTGTTTATGCAAAAACACTTCATTATTAACAGAAAGCTGGTTCAAAGCAAATGTTTCCCTCAGATTTCCTTTATTTAGCATTTCTGGATTGAGTGCAAAAAACAAGTTCGGATTATCAAGAAATATTTTATCAGGTTTTTGCAAGCGGCTAATATATCTTTCAGGCAGATTAACAAGTTTAATCATTCTTGCTTTTTCCAGATATAAGAAATATTGCAAAACTGTTTGCCTGTGCAAATTCGTTTTCAAGCTAATTTTAGAAATGTTTGGTTTAAAAGGGACTGAAGCTGCAATAACTTTTAAAAGAGTAAGCATTTTTTTACTCTGAGCAACATCAAGATTCTCAATAAACCTTAAATCGGTATCAATAACTGTCCTAATTATTTGTTCAAGTGTCATAAAATAATCACGGTCTGATTCAAGAAAATATGGGTAAAATCCACTTTTCAGATAGGTAGAAAAATATTTTAATACAGGAATTTGTTTTACAATCTCTGAAGCAATTTCTAAATGATTTGTTAATATTTCATTTAAGGTATATGCCTGCAAAGAAATAATGTCTGCCATTAGTAAGTATTCCCTGAAAGACAGACCTGTCATTTCATACAATAATGCCCTACGGCTTAAATCGGCATCCTGTTCTGTAATTTCTACGATAGAAGGGCCTGAAAAAACCAATTTTAACCCTTGAATTGAATCATAAATATTTTTCATTTCTCTTGCCCAACCTTTGTATTTATGTACTTCATCAATATAAAGATATTCTCCTCCATTTTTTCTGAAAGTATCAGCCAAATCATATAATCGATTATCAACGAAATAAAGATCATCAAGACGTATATATAAAACATCTTTTCCTTCTTTTTTAAATTGTTGTAATTTTTGAAGTAATAAGGTGGTTTTTCCTGTGCCCCTTGCACCGATTATGCCATTCATCCGCCATTCCCAGTTAATATTTCCTATCACATTACGTTGATAAGGATATTGAACAGAATGAATGCTTTTATTTGATTTTTCTATAAGTCTATCCATTTTCTATCAGTATATTGAAAATTATTATTAGTAAAATGATGTTTAGGTTTAGCAAAAATAAACATATTTTGGTGATTGCGTTCACCATTTTTAATTTATTTTGTTTTATATATTGTATATCAATAAATTATACTATCTGATTTTTCAATGATGAACTCAAGATGTAAACCATTTGTTATTATTTTAACAAATATATTAATATTTTAAGTAATTTATTTTTACTTATCTAATTTAAGCTTCTAAGCATTTCTAAATTATTAATTGAACAAAATATTATCACTAAGTTACATTCAGCAATTCATTAAAATATGTCGGTTAAAATCTTTATTTTTTTAATCCATTTTATTAAAAAAACATTACTTTTGTAAATTCAAAAAATAAATATCAACTTTATGAATAAAAGAAATTTAAGCATAAATGCAAATAACTCTTATGAAGAAATAAAAATTTTTAGTGGCAGCGGAAGCATGCAGCTCACAAAAAATATTTGCAAATATCTTGGCGTCGACCAAGGACAAAATGAAGTAATAATTTTTTCTGAAGGTAATATATTTGTTAAAATCAAGGAAAATGTAAGGGGAAAAAGAGTATATATAGTTCAATCCACCTCCTATCCTGCAAATGATAATTTTATGGAATTATTATTCTGGATAGATGCTTTTAAAAGAGCGAGTGCAGATAGCGTAACTGTAATAATGCCTTATTTTAGCTATGCAAAAGGTGATAAGAAAGACGAGCCGAGAGTTTCTATCAGAGCCAGAGTATGTGCAGATGCTATTGAAGTTGCCGGAGCTGACAGGGTTGTAACTCTTGATTTGCACGCCGCACAGATTCAGGGATTTTTCAAATGCCCTGTTGATGACCTGTACGCTTTTCCAGTTTTATGCAAAAGATTAAAGGAAAAAAGATTTAAAAAACCTGTAATTGTTTCCCCAGACGCCGGATTTGCGAAGAAAGCCAGATTATTTGCCAACGCTTTACATTGTCCTGTAGCCATAGCAGAGAAAGTAAGAACCGCTCACGATGAAAAATCAAAAATACACGGTATAATCGGAGAAGTAGAAGGGATGACAGCAATAATAGTTGACGATTTTACTACATCCGGCAATACATTATCAGAAGTATCAAACAATTTAATGAAGATGAAAGCTAAAGAAGTTTATGTAGCCGTTACTCATGGATTATTTAATATAAATTCAATGAAAATTATAGAAAAGAGCCCGATTAAAAGTATTTTAATTACAGATTCAGTAGAATTGCAAACAGTAAAATTAAATAAACAGATAGAAGTTGTTTCTGTAGCGCCTTTATTAGGTGAAGCTATTAAAAGAATTCATTACAGAGAAAGTATAAGCGATTTATTTGACAATCCTTAATACGATTAAAGTAAACACTCTAAAAATATAAATATTTTACTGCTAAGGCGACAAGTTACAAAGCTTTATAATTGAAAACCTATATTTATAAATTTATATCTATAAAAACTTTTAATAGTAGAATCAAAATTGATACTTACATCATAAAAAACCTTGCAAATATCATAGATTACAAAAAAAGAAATAAAATATTAACAGATTAAATAATTTTTTAAAGTACTTTATGTTAAATAAATAAGACAGAAATAAAAATATCAACTAAAAAAAGATTTAACCTAATAATTATCATCAAGCAAAAATATATTATTTTTGTATTTTTCAAATAGATATTTACCTATAAAATCAAAGTATATGACTCTTGATGAATTAAAAGAAAAATTATCTACTGCAAAGAATCTGATTTATTCAGGCGAAATAGAAAAAGCTATAAATGATGCAGAAAAAATTGAAAAAGAATATTGGAATTCAATTTATAGCAGTATTGTTTATTACAATTTAGGCATTCTTTATATGAATATAGGATTCTGGTATAATAAACTGGGATTTAATGATAAAACACTTGAAGCATATAAAATAGCAGAATCTAAATTTGATAATTCAAATAATAAAGAAGAAAGCTTAAAATACATTGAATGCATAGTAACAATAGCAAATATTTATACTTCAGAGGGAAATTATGACTGGGCAGACTTTTATAAAAATAAATATACTGATACTTTTACAAGAAGCAAAGTTAATATAGAATATCAATATATGTTATATCTTTCAGAAGATTTTTTTTCAGGATACAAAAAAATGCTGGAAGATAATTTTGACGAAGCTCTTGATTTAATATCAAAATATAATCAGGAATTGCGGAACTTTATAGAAAATAATCCACAAATTGTTGATATAAATCTATATTACAATTATTTCTATAGTCTGGCTTGTGAAGCATATATAAATGCATATAAAGGCGATATTGAGAGAGCCTTAAATTTATATGAATTAACAGTACTTGATTACAATTTGACAGATGAAGATATTTTATATATTATTTTGCTTAATACCATATTTTATGCTGATTTACTTTCTGAATTAAAATTCAATGCCAAATCAATAAAATATTATAATAAAGCTATAGATTTAATTAAAAAGTTATCTGGGTCTGATTTACATAAACAATCTAAATACAGTTGTTATTTAGCCGAATGCTATTCCAAAAAAGGGATGGTCCTTTTACCTGATGACCTTGAAAATAATGAGAAAAAAGAATCTTTTATTAAAGTAGTTAATTATTATTTAACACAGGCAATTGACATCTTTGAAGATTTTTGCTTTCAAACAACTGATTATTACAAATATAAACATATTGAATGTCTGCTTCAAAAGGCTAATTTATTAATTTTTACAATCTCGTTAAAAAAAGACCCTAATTATAAAGAAGCAATTAAAATGCTAAAGACAGCAAAAAATCTTTTATCCAATAG
>JAGODS010000068.1 GCA_017998135.1 Bacteroidales bacterium | reverse complement strand
CGGCAGGAATGACAAAAAGTGTGAGAACAAGAGAGAATAAAACACCGCCGATAACGACAATACCCATAGAAACGCGGCTGTTTGAGCCAGCTCCTATTGCAAGTGCAATTGGTAAAGCGCCGAGAACAGTAGCGAGGCTGGTCATCAGGATAGGACGAAAACGAGCAATGGCTGAACCTATCACAGCTTCAGCAATATTTAAGCCCTGCTCTTTACGCTGGTTGGCAAATTCAACTATAAGGATACCGTTCTTAGTAACAAGGCCGATAAGCATAATTATACCTATTTCGCTAAAAATATTCAGAGTCTTACCAAAATACCAGAGTGTAATTACAGCACCTGCAATAGCAAGAGGTACAGTAAACATAATAATTAAAGGGTCGCGGAAACTCTCAAACTGAGCTGATAAAACTAAATAAATCAACACAAGAGCAAGTAATAGAGTAAAAAAGATATTAGATTTACTCTCTGCATAATCTCTTGAAGTACCGCTTAAAGCTGTGGTAAAAGAATTATCAAGTAATTTACTTGCTATTCTTTCCATTTCATCAATACCGTCACCTATAGTTTCACCTTTGGCAGGACCTGCAGTAAAAGTAGCAGATTTAGAACGGTTAAAATGATATAATTGAGGCGGGCTGCTTTGTTCTGTTATATTAACAAGATTATCTAATTGAATTAATTCACCTGATTTATTTTTAACATAAAGTGATTTAAGGTCAAGTGGTATATCTCTTCTTTCTCTTAACACCTGGCTAATAATCTGATATTGCTTTCCATACATATTGAAATAGCCGAGCCGTTGAGTAGAAAAAGCATATTGAATAGTTTGTGAAATATCTGCTGCTGAAACACCCAAAATATTAGCTTTTTCACGGTTAATTTCAATATTGAGTTCAGGTTTATTGAATTTAAGGTTTACATCTGCCATTTGAAATACTTCGCTTTTGCTAATTTCATTTAGAAATAAAGGGACCATCTGGCTTAATTTATCAAAATTTGTATTTTGAACAACAAATTGGACAGGGAGACTTGTTCTGCCTGAACCACCCAAGCCTATGGTTTGTTCCTGTAACAGAAAAACTCTTGCACCTGTAAAATATTTTAATTTGGGTGCAAATGCGTCAATTATTTCCTGTTGGCTGCGTTTACGCTCAGACGGCTCAACCAGAGCTAACCTGCCTGAACCAATATTAGCAGCTCCTGACCCTGAAAAGCCTGGAGCGGTAACGCTAAAACATAAACGAGTTTCGGGGATAGAATCATAGACATATCTGACAAGATTATCCATAAAATCGGATGTATATTCGAAAGAAGAACCTTCAGGAGCAGTAACAGACATTCTAATAAGACTACGGTCTTCAAGCGGGGCAAGTTCGCTCTGCAAACTGCTGCCTAACCATATAATTAGTATAAAAGTAAAACCTGTTATAGCAAAAGCCAGCCAACGCCGCCGCATAAAACTCTCCAGAGCCTTTTTATATTTAGCGTTTAAGGCAAGAAAAAAAGGATCTGTCAACTCATAGAACCTGCTATGCTTAGTTCTTTTTAAAAGCATTCTGGAACTCATCATAGGTGTAAGTGAGAGCGATACAAAGGCAGAAACTATCACAGTACCAGCTATGACAACCCCGAACTCACGAAATAATCTTCCTGTAAAGCCCTGAAGAAACATTATAGGCAGAAAAACCGCTGCCAATGTTATAGTTGTTGATATAATAGCAAAAAATATTTCTTTTGAACCTTTATGGCTGGCTTCTATTGTTGGAATGCCTTTTTCTACCTTTGAATATATATTCTCAAGAACAACAATAGCATCATCAACCACCAGCCCGGTCGCCAGTACGATAGCCAATAAAGTTAATATATTTATAGTGAAACCGGCTATATACATTATAAAAAAACCTGAAATTAAAGAAATAGGAATTGCAACAACAGGTATCAGCGTAGAACGCCAGTCGCGAAAGAAAAGATAAATAATGATAATAACAAGTATAAAAGCAATTAATATAGTTTCTTCAACTTCCTTAACAGAGCGTTTTATATATTTGGTATTATCAAGGGCAACATTTAAATTAAAATCAGCAGGTAAATCATTTTTAATTTTTTCAAGTCGCTTATAAAATTCATCAGCTATATCAATATAATTAGAACCTGGCTGGGGAACAATCGCAAGTCCTACCTGAGGTTTGCCCGCCTGCTTCATTATAGTTTCTTCATTTTCAGCACCCAGAGCGGCATAGCCAATATCTTTTATCCTGACAGTACTGCCAACTCTCTCTTTAACTATTAAATCATTAAATTCTTCTTCAGTTTTAAGTTTGTTTCTTGCTTTAATAGTAAGCTCGGTAGTATTACCCTGAATTTTACCAGCCGGCAGTTCAATATTTTCCCTGCCAATAGCATTAGCAACATCGAGCGGAGTAAGCCCTAAGGCTGCTAACTTATGCGGATCTAACCATATTCGCATTGCATACTTCTTTTCACCCCAGATATTAATTTGACTAACACCCTGAATAGTTTGCAGCTTTTCTTTTACATATTTATCAGCATAAAAACTTAATTCAAGTTTATTACGCGAATCGGATTGGAGTGTAATAGTAATTATTGCATCAGAGTTTGCGTCAGCTTTGGTAACAACAGGCGGAGCATTTATATCAGCAGGAAGACTTCTTGTAGCTTTAGATACCCTATCCCTGACGTCATTGGCAGCAGCTTCAAGATTTGATTCAAGGTTAAATTCAACAGTTATGTTGCTCACCCCCTGGCTGCTGGTGGAAGTGATAGAACGGATTCCATCAATGCCATTAATAGACTCCTCAAGCGGCTCTGTAATTTGTGTTTCTATAACATCAGGATTAGCACCGCTGTAATTAGTTACTACAGTAATAATAGGCGGATCAAGAGCAGGATATTCACGTACACCGAGATAAGTAAAGCCTATTAAACCAAATAAAACTATTGTAATTGACATAACAATAGTAAGTACAGGTCTGTTTATGCAAAGCGAAGAAAAACTCATCTTTATTTATTATCTAAAGTTTATGATTTATTGACTGTGGTTTGTTGATTGATATATCTGATAATTTTAACTTTATCCTTTGGTTTTAACTGCATTAAACCTGAACAAATAACAGTATCGCCTATATTAATACCCTTTAGAATATTAATTTTAGTATCAGTTCTCTCACCTGTTTCAACATCCACAGGTTCTGCAATTCCATTTTTATAAATATATACTCTCTGCCCCTTAAGCACAGGGATAATAGCCTGAGTCGGAATCATAACAGCCGAATTATTTTTCTTTAATATTAATTTAATATTGGCAAAACTGCCCGGGATTATGATAGCTTCATTATTATCAGCAGTAGCACGTAATTGAAGAGTTCTTGTATTAAAATCTATTCCTGGCTGTATAGCGTAAACTTTAGCAATAAATGTATTTGAAGAATTTTGAATTGAAAACTCAATATTGTCACCTTTACTGACAAGTGAGGAATATTTGCCTGGAATGGAAAAATCTATCCTTACAGGGTCAGCATCAAATAAGGAAGCTATGCTTACAGCAGGGCTAATATAAGCACCTTTGTCAATGTTTCTTAAACCAATCTGCCCATCAAAAGGAGCTTTAACCTCAGTTTTATCAATCTGCGCTTCTAAAAGTTTTATATCTGCCTTAATAATTTCGAGATTATTAAGAGTATTGTCATATTCCTCCTGACTTAAACCCGCCGCATCCAACAACTTTTTCTGGCGATATTCTTTTTTCTCTGCTAAACTATGTTGCTGTTTAAGTTTAAGCATTGACGCCTGAAGGTCGGCATCGTTGAGTTTGACAAGTAATTGCCCCTTGCTGACTTTAGTACCTTCCTCAAAAAAAATACCTGTAATTAAGCCTGAAATCTCACTATGCAGTTCCACTTCATTACCGGCAAGCACTGTTCCGGTTGTAAAAATAGAATTATCAAAAGTATCTGCTTTGGCAATAACAGCCTCAACTAAAGACATAGCCTTGTTCCTGAATGCACCCTGCTTTTCCTTTGGTCGCTTCACCTTGAAAAAGGCGAGTATGATAATAACTATTATTATGATAACTAAATATATAACAACATTTTTCCTAATCATCTTTTAAAACATTAAAGCCACAAAAGTATATAAAATAAGTAAATAATATCCCCAATTGCAACATACAACAGTTCGCAACAAACAATAAAACCAGATATATTTAATAAACTTGCAAGGTTTTATTGAGTAATAAAAAAACTGTTAAATAAAATTAATTATAAATTTCTACTTATAATCAAAATATTAATATTTTTGTAACGTGATAAATCAAAATTTTATGACAAAAAAACGAATTATTTTTGGTTTAATTGCTATTGCAGCAATTATTGTTTTAATTTATCTGGTTCCCAAATTTATTAGCACAAAAAAGAAGCAGGATAATTCAATATTTAAAGATTATATTTCCGCTTATACAGCGGGGTATATATCAAGTGAAGCTGCAATAAAGGTTCAGCTTGCAATGGATTACGCAGATACTACTATGTTTAATAAAGCTGTTGATGAAACACTATTTGAGTTTTCACCTTCAATAAAAGGTAAAGCCTACTGGATAGATGCAAGAACAGTTAAATTCCAGCCTGAAGGCAAATTGCAACAGGATAAAAAATATGAAGTTAAATTTAGATTGAATAAAATAATTAATGTTCCTGACAGTCTATCAACACTAAACTTTGACTTCAGAGTTATAAAACAAGCTTTTGAGCTAAATATTGATAATATAAAACCTTATGATAAGCTAAATTACAACTGGGTAAAAATCACAGGAACAGTCAAAACTGCTGACATTGCAGATGCTGATGAGTTTGAGGGCTTTCTTGAAGCTTTCCAAAATTCTCAGCAACTAAAGGTTAAATGGTTATCTGATGCTGATAGAAAAGTTCATCATTTTACTATTGACAGTGCATCAAGAAAAAACAAAGAACAGGAAGTTGTTTTGCAATGGAAAGCTTCTAAAATTGGAGCAGAACGGCGAGAAGACGACAAATTAACAATTCCTGCAATAGATGTTTTTAAAGTTACAAAAGTTTCAGTTATTCAATTTCCAGACCAATATATACTAATCCAATTTTCAGACCCCCTGCTTGAAGGACAAAACTTTGAAGGACTTGTACGAGTTGATAAATCAGGAAACGACACAGAATCAAGTTATCGGCCTATTGAAGATTTGAAATATTTTACCGAAGATAATGAAATACGAATTTATTTACAAACAACTCAAAAAGGAAAAGCAACAGTTACTGTTGAAAATATAAGAAATACCAATAATAAAAACCTGGCAGGTAAAAACGTAAATCTTGTTGTTTTTGAAGGATATAAACCTGAAATCAGATTCATCGGTAAAGGTAATATAATGCCCAGTTCCAACGGATTAATTCTCCCTTTTGAAGCAGTTAATCTCTATGCTGTTGACCTGAAGATTTTAAAAATATATGAAAATAATATTACCCAATTCCTACAGGTTAATGATTTGGCTGGTAATGACCAGTTATCAAGGGTAGGACAAGTGATTACAAAAAAAAGAATACTTCTTAATAACAATAATGTGGTTGACTTCGCAAAATGGAATAAATTTACTTTAGACCTCGCCGAATATATAAAAGCCGAACAGGGTGCCATTTACAGAATATCCCTTTCATTTATAAAAGAATATTCACTTTATTCGTGCAACGGAGTAACTCCTAATCCTGATAATCTCCTGCAGATTCAGAATAATAAGGACGAAGAAAATGATAATAACAACGATTGGGACTATTATTCTGATTATGAATATGATTATTATGAAGGTTATGATTACGAATGGTCTGAAAGGGATAATCCCTGTAATACCTCTTATTATTATAATAAAACCATTAGCCAAAACATACTCTCCTCTGATATAGGGTTAATTGCAAAGAAAGGTGAAAATGGTTCCTATAACTTCTTTGCTACTGATATTGTTACAACCAGACCTTTATCTGATATTACAATTGAATTATACAATTACCAACGACAACTATTAACGACTTTAAAAACAGACAATGAAGGAAAGGCTTTCGCTAATTTAAAGAAAACGCCTTATCTGCTTGTAGCAAAAAAAGGCAAACAACGCGGTTATTTAAAACTTGACGGCGCTTCACTCTCTTTAAGTATGTTTGATGTCAGCGGAGAATCTGTACAGAAAGGCATAAAAGGATTTATTTACGGAGAACGTGGCGTCTGGCGTCCAGGGGATTCAATTTACCTCACTTTTATACTTGAAGATAAAAACAACAGCCTGCCCGACAAACATCCTGTAAGCTTCGATCTTATAAACCCACAGGGTCAAGTTATTAAACATATACTTAAAACAAATTCTGTTAATAAGATATACAATTTTAGCACTATTACAGATTACAATGCGCCAACGGGCAACTGGACGGCAAGGGTTAAAGCCGGCAGCGCAATATTTAACAAGACAATAAAGATAGAAACAGTAATGCCCAACAGATTAAAGATAAATCTTGATTTTGGCAAGACTCAGCTTTTTAAAGGCTCTTCAAATACAGCCCGGCTAAGTGCCCGTTGGTTGCACGGCGCTATAGCCAAAAACCTTAAAACTGATGTTGAAGTTACACTATCACAGACTATCACACAATTCAGCAAATTTCCCAATTATATATTTGATGACCCCTCACGCAATTTTTCTTCAGAAACTAATACAATCTTTTCAGGTAAATTGGATGAACAGGGTAATGCTTCGTTTGACACGGAATTTTCCGCTCTAAATACAGCACCGGGAGTTCTTAAAGCAAGTTTTGTTACAAGGGTATTTGAAGGTGGCGGGGCTTTCAGTATTGACAGGCAAAGTTTGTTTTATTTTCCTTTTAATTATTTTGCAGGCATAAAATTTCCTGAAAACAAAAATAATTCAATATTTTACGAAACCAATAAAACTTATAATGTTAATATAGTAAGTGTTGATCCTTATGGCAATCTTTGCTCTCAGGACAGAACACTTAAAGTGGAAGTATATAAAGTAAGCTGGCACTGGTGGTGGGATAATGAAAATGACCAACTCTCACAATACGAAATAGGTTCATATAACAAAGCTATACAAAGCGCAGAGATTACCACAAAACAGGGTAAGGCAATTTTCCCATTTTTTATCCCCTATCCTGACTGGGGCAGATTTTTTATAAAAGTTACTGATATAAAAAGCGAACACAGCACGGGGCAAATTATTTATTTAGATTGGCCCGGTTACGGGGGACGCTCACACGGAGATAAAGCAGATGCTGTAACAATGCTTTCCTTTACTGCAGACAAAGACAAATATAAAGTGGGTGAAAAAGTAAAACTAAACATACCATCGGGACCTGAAGGCAGAGCCTTAGTAAGTATAGAAACAGGCTCAAGAGTATTTAAAACCTATTGGGTTAAGACAAGCAAAGATTTTACAGAGTTTTCCTTTGAAATAACAGAAGAGATGGCTCCTAATATTTATGTTTTTGTTACATTGCTCCAACCGCACTCACAAACAAAAAACGACCTGCCTATCCGTCTTTACGGCATTTTGCCAATAAATATAGAAGACCCCAATACTCATCTGCGACCCTCAATAATAATGCCTTCTACATTAAAACCTGAACAAAAGGCAAACATCAGCATTAAAGAAGAAAACAAAAAAGAAATGTCTTATACGTTAGCTATAGTTGATGAAGGCTTGCTTGATTTGACAAGGTTTAAAACTCCCGACCCATGGTCTGTATTTTACGCCAGAGAAGCCCTTGGCGTTAAGACCTGGGATTTGTATGATTATGTAATAGGCGCTTATGGTGGCGAATTGGAAAAAATGCTTAGTATTGGCGGAGATGGAGATATTGACAGGAATAAAGCTGCAAAAAACGCTAACCGTTTTAAACCAATGGTTAAATTTTTAGGTCCTTTCCATCTTAAAAAAGGAGCAGTAAATACGCATTCCTTCATAATGCCTCAATATGTAGGCTCGGTAAGGGTAATGGTTATTGCTGCCTATAAAGGAGCTTATGGTAATGCTGAAAAAACAGCAACTGTCAAAAAACCCTTAATGCTACTCGCTACACTGCCACGTGTAATTGGTCCGGGCGAAACATTTAAACTACCTGTTGATGTTTTTGTTATGGAGAATAATATTAAAAATGTTAATGTAACAATTACAACCAATAGCCTTTTAAAGATTAACCCTTCAGCCAAAGGAAACGGTAATATAAAAACTATAAGCTTTAATAAACCAGGAGATAATATAGTTGATTTTAACATAAAAACCAACAAAACGGTTGGTATAGGCAAGATTAATATCACGGCAGTCAGCGGCACCGAAACAGCGAAGTATAGCGTTGAAATAAATGTGAGAAATCCCAATCCGAAAGTTACTAATATCTCAGAATATGTTATTAATGAAGGAGAAACTAAAGATGCCAGCTTTATTTTACCTGGGTTAGAAGGTACGAACAAAGGAGTTCTTGAAGTTTCAACAGTTTTTCCGCTTAACCTTGAAAAAAGATTAAGATATTTAATTGATTATCCTCACGGCTGTGCTGAGCAAATTTCATCTCAAGCCTTTGCACAATTATACCTCACAGACTTTGTTGATTTACCAGAATATATAAAAAACAGAATTGAGACTTCAGTTAAATATACTATATCCAGACTGCAGGCATATCAAGTAGCCGAAGGCGGATTCGGCTTTTGGCCTGGATATTTAGATACAGATTTCTGGCTAACTAATTATGCAGGGCATTTTCTCTTAGAAGCAGCTAATAAAGGATATTCAGTTTCTCCTACAATGCTTGATAAATGGAAAAAGTATCAGAAAGATAAAGCCAATCAATGGACACATTCAAAGAATTACTATTATAATGACGATTATGCACAGGCATATCGCTTATATACGCTGGCACTGGCTAAAGCGCCGGAAGCAGGCGCTATGAACAGGCTAAGAGAACTACCTAATTTAACTCAAAATGCTAAATGGAGGCTCGCTGCCGCTTACCAAATGGCAGGCTACTATGATATTGCCACAAAACTTATTAAAGGCTTGTCTTATGAAGTACAACCATACAAAGAACAAAACTATACTTATGGCTCAGAAGACAGAGATTTGGCAATGTATCTTGAAACATTAATCCTTATGAACCGCAAGACAGAAGCATTTAAAATTGCCAGGAATATTTCAGCCGCTCTCTGCCAAAAAGGATGGATGAGTACGCAAACAACAGCCTATTGCCTGCTGGCTATGTCCAAATATTATAAAACTACAAGCAAAACTGCAGATGTTAATTTTATATATAGCCTCAATAATGGAAAACAAATAATAGTTAATTCACCTAAACTATTTACCCAAAACATATTAGAAGTTAAAAATAGTACAGGTGCCGGCAAACTAACTATTAATAACAGAGGAAAAGGAACTTTATATATACGTATAATAACTGAAGGCATCCCAGAATATGGAGACAAATCGGCTGTAGCCAATAATCTTAAATTGGATATAATTTATAAGACTACAAGCGGAGTTGTCATTGACCCGGCAACAATACAACAGGGAACTGATTTTATAGCAGAAGCAACAGTAATTAATCCCGGAATTTATAACCGTCAACAGCTTGCCTTATCAATGGTCTTTCCTTCCGGCTGGGAAATAAGAAATACAAGAATGGACGAAACAGAAAGCACTGTTATAAGCTCTCAGTTTACTTACCAGGATTTCAGGGATGATAGGGTTTATACATATTTTGACCTTAACAGAAACAGCTCAAAAACTTTCAAAATACAGCTTAATGCAAGCTATGTGGGAGAATTTTACCTGCCTACCTTACAAGTTGAAGCTATGTATGATGCCACAATTTCAGCCCGCATTTCAGGAAAATGGGTTAAAGTTGTTAAATAAGTATTGGGTATTTTGAGATAATGTGCTGATGTGCTGATGTACTGATGTGCTGATGTGCCGATGTGCTGATGTGCTGATGTGCTAATGTGCTGATGTGCTAATGTGCTGATGTGCTGATGTGCTAATGTGCTGATGTGCTGATGTGCTGATGTGCTGATGTGCTGATGTGCTGATGTGCTGATTTGCTGATGTGCTGATGTGCTAATGTGCTGATGTGCTAATGTGCTGATGTGCTAATGTGCTGATGTGCTGATGTGCTAATGTGCTGATGTGCTGATGTGCTAATGTGCTGATGTGCTAATGTGCTAATCTGCTAATCTGCTAATCTGCTAATCTGCTAATTTGCTAATTTGCTAATGTGCTAATTTT